>JAOUOC010000300.1 GCA_029880585.1 Gammaproteobacteria bacterium | reverse complement strand
TAGGCTCCAATGGCAAAAGCACGGTCACAGAATTAACTCACAAATTATTAGTGGCAGCTGGTGTAAATGCTCAAATTGGCGGGAATTTTGGTGTTCCTGTATTGGATTATTTACCTGAAGATGCTGGCGATTATTATGTGCTTGAGCTTTCGAGTTTTCAGCTGGATACCACACAATCGCTACGGGCCGAGATTGCCGTGATCTTGAATATTACAGAAGATCATATGGACAGATATGCTGATTTTAATGCATACAAACAGTCAAAATTATCCATTTATAATGGTGCAAAAAACATCATAGCAAATTATGATGATGAGCTTACATTCCCTGAAAAATCAGATAGATACAAGGTTTTCTCATTGCATGAGCAAACTGCTGATTATCATCTGAATTATCAAAATGATAGCGCAGAACTGGTAATTGATAATCAAGGCATTATTGATGTCAGCAAATTGATGTTAAGCGGTAGTCATAATTGGTCAAATGCGTTGGTGGCAATAGGCATTGTCAAGCAGGTGGCTGGCGAGATTGATAAAAATGTATTGAGTGCTTTAACTTCTTATCAGGGTTTACCACACCGTTTCCAACTGGTTAAAAGTGATGAAGGTATAGACTGGATCAATGATTCCAAGGCAACCAATGTAGGCGCAACTCAGGCAGCAATTAATGCAATCGATCTCAAAATATACGGTTGTATTGTTTTGATAGCAGGCGGTGATGCCAAGGGTAGTGACTTATCACCTTTATCATCAAGTTTTGAGAGAGTAACCCACTTTATCCTGATTGGTAGAGATGCCCCCATGTTCCGGAAAATTATCATTGATAACAAGGTTACCATGGCAACCACACTTCAGGACGCTATTGATAAGTCATATAACTTTATTAAATCCTGCCATCAAAACGTATCAGGCAAAGCGATGGTTTTACTATCACCAGCTTGTGCAAGTTTTGATATGTTTGATAACTATATGGACAGGGGTAACAAGTTTGCCGAGGCTGTAAATCAGTTGGGGAGGAGTGCATTATGATGTTAAGCAGCACTCACTACTGGTATGACAGAAAACTAATGATAAGCGCTTTGTTATTGGCAGCTATTGGCATGATTATGGTGACCTCAAGTTCACTTCATTACGCTGAAAATAGCGTAAATGGTAGCACCAATTATTTCGTTATCAGGCATATGATTTACCTGATTTTGGCATCTGTAATTGCAGGAGTAATCTTGATGGTGCCGATAGTCAAATGGCAAAAATACAGCGGATATTTACTGGTTTTAGGATTGGTATTTTTAATTCTGGTGTTATTTGCAGGAAAAACAATTAACGGGAGTCGTCGATGGATGGCATTAGGCCCCATCACATTTCAGGTTTCCGAGGTATTGAAGCTGATTGTAGTAGTTTATTTAGCGGGTTATCTGGTTAGAAGAACAGACGAATTACAAACCCAGATCAAGGGATTTGTAAAACCATTATTCGTTCTGGCTTTAATTACAGCATTATTGTTATTACAACCGGATTTTGGTGCGTCAGTTGTGATTTTGACAACCGCATTGGCAATGTTATTTCTGGGTGGCGCAAGGCTTTGGCAGTTCATTGGTTTAACTTTGGCTGTTACCGGAATTCTGGCCATCATTGCTGTCAGTCAACCCTATCGTCTGGAAAGGCTTACTACGTTTATGGATCCATGGTCAGATCCCTTTGGCAGTGGATATCAATTGACACAATCACTGATAGCATTTGGTCGAGGTAGTATCTGGGGGCAAGGTTTAGGTAATAGCTTGCAAAAATTATCTTATCTTCCAGAGGCGCATACAGATTTTATTTTTGCAGTACTTGCCGAGGAATTGGGCTTAATAGGTGTATTAGGTGTATTGGGACTATTTTTTATAGTCTTTCAACGAGCGATGAATATCGGTCGAAGAGCACTGTTACAACAACGACCTTATGCAGCCTATCTGGCTTATGGTATTGGTTTTTGGTTGACCTTTCAGGCTTTGATTAATATGGGCGTAACCAGCGGAATATTGCCTACTAAGGGATTAACTTTACCATTTATCAGTTATGGCGGTAACAGCCTGATTATTTGCAGTATTGCGATAGCCATATTATTGCGAATTGATTATGAGGGACACCTTGTAAATCAACGCTTGTTACGTATAGAAGATTGTGAAGAGCCAATTAATGATTTTGCGACTAAGGGTGACAAGTCATGATTTCATATGGATTGGGACAAATTGACGAAAGTCCTAAAAAGGCGCTGATAATGGCTGGAGGAACAGGTGGGCATATTTATCCTGGACTGGCGTTAGCTGATGAACTAATTGCGAGAAGATGGCAGATCAGCTGGCTAGGTTCAGAAAATGGTATGGAAAGGAGTTTGGTTGATAGTAAAAAGTATCAAATTTCGCTCATTTCTATTGGTGGAATAAGAGGTAAGGGAATTGCAGGATGGCTGTTATTACCCTTCAGATTGTTTAAGGCAGTAAAAGAGGCTTATAAAGTGTTCAAAAAAGAAATGCCAGATATTGCAATTGGGTTTGGAGGTTTTGCTTCAGGGCCTGGCGGTATTGCGGCACTACTTACCGGAACACCTTTGGTTTTACACGAGCAGAATGCAGTTGCCGGTATGACAAACAGATTTTTATCAGCTTTTGCAAAAAAGGTTTTCCAGGCATTTCCCAATGCATTTAAAGCATCGAAGAAACTGGAAACAATTGGAAATCCGGTTAGAGCTAACATATTGAATAAAAGGGAAATTAAATTGAGCCGGTCAGGCAATGACAATTCAATGAATATTTTTATTGTTGGTGGCTCGAGAGGGGCGTTGGTGTTGAATCAGAAATTGCCTGTGGTTTTGCAAAGATTGATCAAAGAACATTCAATCAATGTTGTTCATCAATGCGGGAAAGATAAGTTAAAAGAGACTTTGAACGCTTATAAAACGGCAGGTCTTGAAGCTGCTAAAACGATTGATATTAAAGAGTTTATTGAAGATATGGATGAGCGGTATTTGTGGGCTGACGTCATTATATGCAGAGCGGGAGCTTTAACGGTTTCTGAAATTGCTGCAATAGGCT
>JAOUOC010000298.1 GCA_029880585.1 Gammaproteobacteria bacterium | reverse complement strand
ATACGTTGAACAGTACCCTTTCCAAAGGTTTGTTCTCCGATGATAAGCCCTCTTCCATAATCCTGTATTGCTGCGGCGAAGATTTCTGAAGCTGACGCACTTGTACCATTAATCATAACTGCTAAAGGACCATTCCATGCAACACCACGTTCTGTATCCTGGTGAACTTCTACATGACCTGTTTGATCTCTGTCCTGAACGACAGGGCCTTTGTCAATAAAAAGACCTGTTAATGATATGGCTTCTGTTAAGGCACCACCACCATTGGAGCGAAGATCAATGATCAAGGCATCTATGCCCTGCTCTTTTTCCATTTCAGCAATTAACTTTTCAATATCTTTGGTTGTGCTACGGTAGTCTTTTTTACCTTCAAATTTAGCTCTAAAATCAACGTAAAAGGTTGGTAAATCTATCACACCAATTTTATAAATTTTGTCATCTTGCTTAACTTCAATAATTTCTGATTTGGCCGCTTGCTCTTCAAGTTTGACTTTTTCGCGTACGATTGTGATGACCTTGGTTTTGCCTGTTACAGTTGCGTTTGCAGGTTCAATTTCAAGCCTGACAACTGTTCCTGCTTTTCCACGAATAAGATCAACAACATCATCAAGTCGCCATCCAACAACATCTACCAACGGCTCTTTATCTTGTCCAACAGCAATCACCTTATCATCAACAGATAATTCACCTTGTTTATCAGCAGGACCAGCCTCTACAATGCGATTAACTTTGGTGTAAACATCATCAGATTGAAGAACAGCACCTATACCTTCCAGAGACAGTTTCATGCCGATATCAAAATTTTCGGCACTTCTGGGTGACAGGTAGGATGTATGCGGATCTGCAATATTGGTGTAAACATTCATGAAATAACTGAAAACGTCTTCATTTTTTGTCTGAGATACACGACGCATTGCAGCTTTATAGCGTTTTTTAAGTATATCTTTAGCTTCATCCCATGTTTTATCAGCCAAAACCAGATTTAAGGCATCATATTTGACTCTTTTACGCCACAATTCATCCAGTTCTTGTGTCGTTTGAGGCCAGTCAACATCTTCCCTGTCATACATAAATTCTTCTTTAACGGTAAAATCCATTGGTTTTTCAAGCAAACCAGTTGCATAACGGTTTCTGTCTAACCATCTTTCACGAAATACACTGTAAATATGAAAAGCAGGCTTTAACCAGCCGTTTTCGATGGAGTTATCAAGGCTGTGCCTGTATTGTTGGAATGATTCAACATCGGACTTGAGGAAATAGCTCTTGTTACCATCCAGCATTTCAATGTAATCATCCAGAATCATTTCGGATAATTTGTCATTAAGCTCCGGCTTTAGGTAATGATAACTATTAATTAACTTGGCAATATATCGACTGGACTGACGATGTACACCAGTTGGTGACAATTCTTCAAATTTAATAGGGATTTCATTAGCTTTTTCGGTTACAACTGTATCTGTTTTTACTATTGAAGCTGTTTTATCTGCATTTTTATCTGCAAAACTAAACAGGCTGACGCCTGAAGCAAAAACAACTAATAATAAAACAACAAGTTTTCTGTAGGTTTTAAATAACATCATGCCTTGTAAAATCCCTGGTTAATCAAATTTTAAAAAGTTCCAGTATTGACAACTCTGCTTTGGTTTTGTTCAAGAGTAAAATTGCAGTTTCTAGTTTCTAGTTTCTAGTTTCTAGTTTCTAGTTTCTAGTTTCTAGTTTAAACATCATAACTCTACTAATTCACAACAATAAACTATTATCTCGCAACTCTTAACTCGTCACTAGCAACTATTAACTGCTTCCTCACATAAATGCCTGTATACCTGTTTGCGAACGACCCAGAATCAACGCATGGATATCATGTGTACCTTCATAGGTGTTAACCGCTTCCAGATTCATTGCATGTCTGATGATATGGAATTCATCGCTAATACCATTTCCGCCGTGCATATCTCTTGCCATTCGAGCAATTTCAAGCGCTTTACCGCAAGAATTACGTTTGATTAAAGAAATCATCTCCGGTTTAAACTGTTTGGCATCAATTAACTGCCCTACTCTTAACGCACCTTGTAATCCCAAAGTGATTTCAGTTTGCATATCGGCCAGTTTTTTCTGATATAACTGGGTTGCTGCCAAAGGACGGTTAAATTGTTTTCTTTCCAAACCGTAGGTTCTGGCTGAATGCCAACAGAACTCGGCTGCACCCATAGCGCCCCAGGCAATACCGTAGCGCGCCATATTCAAACAACCAAATGGGCCAGACAAGCCTCGAATTTCAGGGAACATGTTTTCTTCAGGAACGAATACTTCATCCATCACGATTTCGCCGGTGATGGAAGCTCTCAAAGAGAACTTACCTTCAATTTTTGGTGCTGACAGGCCTTTCATGCCTTTTTCCAATACGAAACCACAGATTTTGTTGTCTTCAGCTTCATTTTTCGCCCAAACGACAAACACATCAGCAACAGGTGAATTGGTGATCCACATTTTGGTACCAGTTAAAATATAACCGCCATCAACCTTTTTAGCGCGAGTTTTCATGCTGGCTGGATCAGAACCACTATCCGGCTCAGTCAAACCGAAACAACCGATATACTCACCTGTAGCTAGTTTTGGCAGATATTTTTGCTTTTGCTCTTCGCTACCATAAGCATTGATAGGATGCATAACCAGACTGGATTGCACGCTCAATGCTGAGCGATAACCACTGTCAACTCGCTCGACTTCTCTGGCAACCAGACCATAAGCTACATAACTAACGCCAGCACAGCCGTATCCTTGTATAGTTGAACCAAGTAAGCCTAGCTCACCCATTTCCTGCATTATTTCAGTGTCAAACACTTCATTGCGGTTTGCCATCATAACGCGAGGCATTAGCTTTTCTTGTGCATAGCCGCGAGCCATATCGCTGATCATTCTTTCATCTTCTGAAAGTTGCTGGTTTAATTGAAAAACGTCATCCCATATATCTGAAATCATAGTATTCGCCGTAAAAATTCTGTTAAAAATTAATTAATTGAAAAGTTTGCTAAGTCTAGCCAAATTCAAGGCATTAAACCAGATCTGATTGTTGATTATGTG
>JAOUOC010000299.1 GCA_029880585.1 Gammaproteobacteria bacterium | reverse complement strand
AATTGCCATTTCAAACGTGTAGACGGAATCAAAACAACCACCAAACTCAGGGTTTTAAGTCAAAAACAGCAATTGATGCGGCTTGATTTTGAAGAACATTTACATCGTAGAGGTATTGATGATTTACCTCAGCGGTTGAAAGAGAGGATTTCTCGATCCAACGCAGTAATATTTTCTGATTATGCCAAAGGTTTACTGGAAGATGTTCAAACACTCATTCAGGTTGCCAAAGAATACAAAATTCCGGTATTGGTTGATCCAAAAGGCAGTGATTTCTCCCGTTATCGCGGT
Source organism: Gammaproteobacteria bacterium (assembly GCA_029880585.1). Lineage (GTDB taxonomy): Bacteria > Pseudomonadota > Gammaproteobacteria > Enterobacterales > Kangiellaceae > Aliikangiella. The sequence continues at coordinate 2,790 of JAOUOC010000299.1, read as the reverse complement.
GCAACGTTAGTGACTCCAAACCTTAAGGAATTTGAAGATGTTGTCGGGCCTTGTATTGATGAACATCAGCTTGTCGAAAAAGGAAAAAAGGCAATCAGGGAATACTGCTGGGAGGCATTGTTGGTGACACGCGGCGAACAAGGCATGACATTATTCAGAGCTGATAAGCCAGAGTTGCATTTACCTGCAATTTCAAGAGAGGTGTTTGATGTAACTGGTGCAGGTGATACTGTTATTGGTGTACTTGCCAGTGCGCTTGCTTCTGGTAGTAGTATTGAGGATGCGGTAGCTATTTCTAATATTGCAGCAGGTATTGTCGTAACCAAACTGGGAACAGCAACTGTAAGTGCACATGAAATCAGAAGAAAACTGCATTCCCTTGGAGGGGCTATTAAAGGTGTAATGACAGCTCAACAATTAAAAATTGCTGTAGAAGAAGCCAAGGCTCATGGTGAAAGGATCATTATGACCAATGGATGTTTTGATATTTTACACGTTGGGCACGCCACCTATTTACAACAGGCCAGGCAATTGGGTGATCGTTTAATTGTAGCTGTTAATGACGATGAATCAGTTCGATACCTTAAAGGTGAAGGTCGTCCAGTAAACTCAGTCGAAAGAAGAATGTCGGTGCTGACTGCACTTAACTGTGTCGATTGGGTGGTTTCCTTTTCGGAAGAAACACCACTGAATTTAATTAAGGACATTATGCCAGATGTATTGGTTAAAGGTGGTGATTACACGATTGAACAAATAGCTGGTGCAAAAGAGATAATGGACAACGGCGGTAAAGTTAAAATATTACCCTATACCGAAGGTGTATCAACCAGCAAGATTATTTCTATTATTAATCAAAAAAAACAGGCGTAATCATCCTTACTAATATTTTTTGCATCTAATCATAGATTGACACTTAAATAGCCAAATGCCATTATCTTAGCCATGCTAATAAAATACAAGTTTGGTTAAATTATGGGTATTGAATCCGATCTTTACAAACTAAATCGTTATCTGAATATTCAGGCACAAAAAACCATGCTTCCCAAGGCGAGGTATGAAGTTCTTAAACTGATTAAATCAAACAACCCGGTTACCTTGAGTCAATTGTGCGAGATTCAAAAAGTAAAATTGCCCACCATGTCAAAACTGGTTGATGAATTGCAAGATGCCGCTTTGGTGATCAGGGCACAGTCAAAGGATGATGCCAGACAAAGATGGATTGTCCCCACGCAAAAAGGCATTCAGATTTTGCAGGAAGCTACCACTATTAATCAGGAATTCTGGAGTCAAAAACTTGCAAATTTATCCGAAGATCAAAACAGGCAATTGAGAGAATCACTGAGATTATTGATTGAGATGCTTTCGCCAGAACAAGACAAATAAACCCAAAATTAATTCAAGCGCCTTATTTCATGTTCTAAACTAATTTTAGAAGTAACAAGTATGTTATCTAATCAGATTCATGGAAAAAAAGAATGTGTCGATTTGTTTGCTATAAAGGTGCGCCAGTGTTGTTAAAGGATCTGATCTTTAACACCAGTCACTCTCTTATTGATCAAAGCAAGTATGCTAAAAAGCGCAATGAGCCTGTCAATGGTGATGGTTTTGGTATCGGTTGGTACCCTGACTTTCAAGGTGAATTTTATGATCCTGAACCAGGGGTTTTTAAAAGTATTGAACCAGCCTGGAATAACAGAAATCTGTTAAATATCGCCTCTAAAATAAGATCCAGAATGTTTTTTGCGCATATTCGAGATGCTTCAGCCGATCTTCCTGTATCTCAGCCTAACTGTCATCCTTTTCAATATGGTAAGTATTTGTGGATGCATAATGGTTGGCTTTGTGAATTTGAGCAGATGCGCCGAATAACGTTAAAACATCTTTCAGACAAGGCATTTTCCGGTATACAGGGGAATACCGATTCCGAGCATGCATTTGCTCTATTTCTGGATGAAATAAAGTTTGATCAGGAAGCTGATGATCAAACGATATTGGATGCGCTCTTCAAAGTTATTGATAAGATACATTATTTTAGAATCAAGAAAAATATTATGTCTAATGCTGAAATGAATTTTGCAGTCACTAATGGCGAGTCGATGTTTATTACCCGATTTTCGACCATTATAAAATGCCAGCCAGCATCTCTCTTCTATGCTCAAGGTGTGCTTGAAAAAGATGAGCATGAGATGACTGAAATAGTATCTAACTCTACGTCATCTGAAAAAGTAGTTGTGGTGGCATCTGAGCCTCTGTCGCATTGTGAAGCGAATTGGCAGAAGGTGGAGAGAAATTTTTGTCTGCATATTGATAAAAATGGGGAAGTTAAAAGTATAAAAATGCCGTCTGTGGTTGGTTAGGAAGTTAACGTAAAATGATGTAGGATGGTGACCATAGTGTATCTGTCTGGAGTTATTTTGTTGAGGCTGAGTGTGGGTGTGATGAATAAAATAGTAACTTATAAGAGATTTTCTTCCATTATATATCTAACAAGTCCTTGGGTTGCAGGTTATTTTGCATTCACAACGTCCAAATATTTTCTTTTTACATTTTGTTATTTTCTAGTTAATAGTTTAGTTTTCATATTAGAGTTATATCTAAAAAATAAGAAAGACATGGATACCCAGCAGTCTGATATTGAGAAATAAAAAACAATAAATTTCAGCCAATTCCTGACTTAATGTAGGACAGCAAGGTAGGTTGGGCTGCAAAGCCCAACGAAAATAGAAAGATGATTTGTTGGGGTTCGTTAACTCACCGCCAACCTACGGTAATGATCTACTTTTTGATGGA
>JAOUOC010000297.1 GCA_029880585.1 Gammaproteobacteria bacterium | reverse complement strand
TAGTTAATAGTTAATAGGCAGCAGTTTATAGTTTGAAGTTGGTAGTTAATAGAAAATAATTACTCGCAACTCGCAACTCGCAACTCGCAACTCGCAACTGCTTCTCTAATGCAACTTAATACTCGCCCAATGCTGCTGTTTCCATAGCTTGGCATACCAGATTGTTTGCAAAAATCGATAAAGTCCCTGAGACAACCAGATAGCGGTTAGTCCCATGCCAAGATAGGGGCCGAGGAACCAGGCCAGAGGTAGAAAAACAAGCCATTGGGAAACAATGCTAACAATCATGGTTGACTTGGTTGCACCTGCACCTTGTAGTGATGACATCAACACCAGATTACAGGCATCTATGATAATGGCAATACCAACCAGTTGCAGTGGTACCTTGGCGATTTGAATAACAGATTCATCATGCAAGAAAACGCCCAGCAACAATTCAGGAGTAAAAAACATTGGAAGACTTAAGACTGAAACCACCAACATGGATATTTTGGATGTATCCCAAGCCCACTGATAGGCATCATCCACATCTTTTCTTCCCAAAGCCTGACCAACCAGCGTGGCGGAACTCATGCCAAAGGCAATGGACGGTAAAATGGCCACCAGCGTTAAAGTTGTCAGTACATGGGCGGCCGCCAGTTCTTTTGTGCCGATTTGACCAACAATCCAGAAAAGTGCAGAAAACCCAAGAGCAAAAAACAATTGTTGCGATGAAGAGGGAAGAGATATCCTGATAACCTGAATCAGCGTCTCTTTTTTCGGCAAATGCATCCCAAAACCGTATTTCTTGGTATGTTTTACGGTTAGATAAAAGTAAATTAAAGTACCAGTCATTAACGAGATACTGGTTGCCAAACCTGCACCTTCAGCGCCTAAGGCCGGAAATCCCCAGTTGCCAAAGATCAGCATGTAGTTTAGTAGTATGTTCAAACTGTGCATGATAATTAGCACTTTAAAATAGAACTTGGTCATCTCGATGGCCGCCAGATAACCTCTAAAACTAAAATTCATTCCAATGGCAACGGTAGCCAATAGTCGGCTATCGAGGTAAGGTACGGCATGTTCAATGACATTGGGATCACTGTTTACCAGAGCAATTATTGATTCACTATTCTGGATCAGAATGTAGCTCACAGGAATGGCAACAAAAAATATCGCAATTAAAGCACCGTTAAGGGGATTGGCTGCTTCTTCTATGCGACCTTCACCAACACGTCTGGAAACCATCGCCTGAACACCTGATGCCAGTCCCATAAAAAATGCGGCGGCAACAAAGTTAAGAAAGCCACCCAGACCAACTGCGGCCAGTTGATTTGAGCCCAATTGTCCGACCATAGCGGTATCAACCAGATTGACGATGTTTTGAGACATCATCCCGCCAATGATAGGCAGGGCAATACTGAAAATTTGTGATGATCGTTGCGGGGAAACCAAAACCAAACCTTTAATTATCAAAAGTAATGAAGGAGTGTAACACTAAATGATTTGCCTTCGTAAATTTATTAACCAATGCGGATAATATAAAGCAATAAAATGTAAATCAAATCTGTTAAATACTAAAAGCTCTCGCTAGCGTCCAGATATGTACTTCCTGACAGCCTGATTTGATTAATTGTTTTGATAATTCGTTTACCGTTGTTCCTGTGGTGATGACATCATCAACCAGCGCAATTGTTTTGGGTAATGAGGACTCAATAGAAAATGCATTTCTCAAGTTCTTTTTTCTGGCTTTTGCGTCAAGTGTAGTTTGCGGTAAGGTATTTCTGACTCTTTTTGCCAGCTTAATATCAACAGGTATAGAAAGCTCATACTTTTCTTTTAATTGTATTGCAAGATAGTTGGCTATCAGTTGTGATTGATTAAATCCGCGTTTCTTTAGTTTGGTCTTATGTAATGGTACAGGGAGAATAACATCGGGATAGTTTTTATCCTTATATGATGTGGCAATACGTTCTACCAGATGCTGGGTCAGAAGAGGAATAAATTGAAATTTGCTATTAAATTTAATGCCGCCAATCAAATGACTGACAGGTGATTCATAATGAAATGAGCTGATGGTTTGATGATAGAAAGGTGCATGGCTTAAGCATTCTCCACAAACCCTGTCACTTTCTTGAGAATGAATATCGCTAATGGGCATGGCGCAAACTTTACACCCATTCGATAACATTGGCAGTCGCTCGATACACTGATGACAGAGGATAGATGACTTTGCGTTTGGTGAAATCGGCGCGTAGCACAACAAACAATCACTTTCCGGTAGCCAATGGCTGATTTGATTGGAAAATCGCTTGATTTGCTCTAAAATCATACTGATGTTAACTTTGTGTCGCTATAAAAATTGACAGAAATCACTTCAGGATTATGATCGATTTCTGATCTTTTTGGTTATTTTTTATGAAGTTGTATTATGCAAGAAAAGTCCGTTTCATCCAATGATTTTAATCCGGTAAAACATTTTAAACCTTCAGTTTATTTATCAGAAGCCAATGCTGAGTCTGATTCTGAAAACGTTTCTGAAAAAGAGCCCAGAAATAACTGGCAATTGTCCGAGTTGCAATCGCTTTATCAAAAGCCATTGATGGATTTGTTGCTTCAGGCACAAAACATTCATCGCGAGAACTTTGAGCCGAATGAAATACAAGTCTCGACTTTAATGAGTATCAAGACTGGTGCCTGTCCTGAAGATTGTGCCTATTGTCCTCAAAGCGGTCACTACAATACCGGATTGGAAAAAGAGCAGTTAGTTGCCTTGAATCGAGTGATAGAAGCGGCTAAAGAAGCCAAAGCCAATGGAGCCACCCGGTTTTGTATGGGCGCAGCCTGGAAAACGCCCAATGCCAAGGGGTTTCCTTTGGTGCTTCAAATGGTTGAATCGGTTAAGGCGCTTGGAATGGAAACCTGTGCTACTCTGGGTATGTTAAATCAGCAACAAACTCAGGCACTAAAGGAAGCAGGACTGGATTATTACAATCATAATCTGGATACTTCTGAAGAATATTATGATCAAATTATTACCACCAGAACCTATGCCGATCGTTTGGAAACCCTATCTCAGGTACAGGATGCGGGTATCAAGGTTTGTGCTGGT
>JAOUOC010000296.1 GCA_029880585.1 Gammaproteobacteria bacterium | reverse complement strand
ACGTTTTTGATGCTCTCACGATGAAACGACCCTATAAAGAAGCTTGGCCTATTGATGATGCTTTTGCATTAATAGAAAAAGATGCAGGAAGTCATTTTGACCCTAACCTGGTTAAATTATTTATCGAGAATATGGATGAAATTCTCAAAATTAAAGACTATTGGGAAGAAAAAGAAAAAATGGATGCTATTGATGAAAAAAAACATGCTTAATTGAGTATTCTCAATTGGTAGCCGGACTTGGCACTATAAAAAACCACCAACATGAGATAACCTGATACTGATGGTTTTTATATTTGACTGTTAAACTTATTTGTTCAGGTAGATTTTTCCGTCCTTCATCACAAAAGACACACCTGTTTCCATAACTTTAATATCTTTAAGTGGATCACCATCAACCGCGATAATATCTGCCAGTTTTCCTTTTTTAATGCTACCCAAATCGTCTTCAATTCTTAATAATTTGGCTGCATTTAAAGTAGCTGACTGAATCGCTTCCAATACAGGCATTCCGGCTTCAACCATATAGCGGAACTCTCTACCATTTAGTCCATGAGGAAATACTCCGGCGTCCGTTCCAAAGGCAATTGGAACACCCTTACTGTATGCTTTGCCAAAAGTCGACTGAATCAATGGCCCTATTTTTGCGGCTTTGGGCTGAACCACTGCAGGATAATAACCAGGAATGGCGGCTTTCTCTGCTACCCATTTACCAGCAGTAACTGTAGGTACATAATAAGTTCCTTTCTTCTTCATCAAACTCATCACTTCATCATTCATGTATGTGCCGTGTTCAACAGAATCCACCCCTGCCAATACTGCTCGCTTCATACCTTCAGTACCGTGGGCATGAACCGCTACTACAAAATCATAATCCTTGGCAGTTTGTACAACAGCTTTTAATTCTTCATCAGTAAATTGAGGATTATCACCTTTTTTGGCTACACTTAAAACGCCTCCCGTTACTGTCAACTTGATTACGTCAGCACCTTCTTTGTAACGTTGTCTAACAGCTTTCATCGCTTCATAGGGTCCGTTGATTACACCTGCTTCTGGCCCCGGATCACCCATCAACTGATGATTAACGCCATTTGTTGGATCTGCATGACCACCAGTTGTCGCAATACTTTTTCCCGCCGCGTAAACTCTTGGACCGACAATGTAACCTTTATCAATAGCATTTCTCAAAGCAACAGGGACACCCTTGTAATGCTCACCTAAATCTCTAACCGTGGTAAATCCTGCCTCCAGCGTTTTTTTGGCGTAAACTGTACTTCTAAGCGCGGCATCAGCAGGATTGAATTTGAATCTTTCTGAGTAGGATTGACTATTACTTTCTCCGGAAAGATGAACATGCATATCCATCAGCCCTGGCATCACAGTTTTATCTTTTAAATCTACAACTTTTTGCCCTTGTTTTGGTTTAATAAAACCTGAGCTCACCTTGACAATTCGATTACCTGATATCTCTATAGAATAATTGGAACGAACCTTTAAAGCGTCCACATCCACCAACTTACCTGCATAAATTAATACTTCTTCAGCAGCAGCCTGAAAACTCATAACCGCACAGATAAGTAACATTACCGATCTTTTCATTTACTTGCCCCTTGATAAATTAAGTGCCCAAAGCCTAATTGATAAAATCGCCCATATCAAATGACATTATTTCATAAGCACAATTGTGAGTTCTGAGTATATATCATTTTAATTTTAAAAACCTGCATTCACAAAAAAGGAGGCTTTGAGCCTCCTTCTTCAAACAATATAATTGTTGTTTAGAAATGGTAAGTTGCTTCGATACCATAAGTTCTTGGCGTTTGTGGTGTCACCACTAAAGTACCAAAGAATTCACGGAAAGAATCAACTGGTTGACGTTCATCTGTCAGGTTACGACCCCACAGATAAACTTCCCAGCTACCTTCATTGTCTATCAGACCAATTCTACCACTTACCAATGAGTAGGCATCGACATGACCGAAAGGAACAGTATGGGGAATACCATAAGACTGTAGATCAAGCGCAGCAGTCAAAGGGTGTAAACCATCAACAACTCTTTCCTTTTCGTTTTCGACTGTCGTGTAATAGTCACCTGTGTGAGTTACATCTAAGCGAATCAACAGATCAGAACCCATTGAAGGTAAAGAGGTGTAGTACTGGATACCGATTGCAGCATTCAAATCAGCAGCTCCCGGCAAACTGTTCCCTTTGGCATCAATTGGAATTCTTTTACCTTGTGCAGCATCATAAACACTTGAACCACCAGGGAAACTTGAGAAAGCTGCATCCAGAGTACCAATCGAACCACTTAAAGTTAATGATTCGCTGACTTTAAAATTCGCTTCTATTTCAACACCTGAAGTTTCTACTTCAGCAGCATTGGTAATTCTGATGGCAGTCAATTGAGTACCGGTTATTGGGTCGAATCCGAGATCAAAGAACTGATTTACCTGATAGTCTTCATAGGTTGTATCAAAATAAGCCATGTTCAAAGTCAAACGGTTATCCATCAAACTGGTTTTCACACCAACCTCGGCACTGACAACTGTTTCCTTGTCAAATTCTATACCTGCATCCAAATCAGCCTGAGTAATATAATCCAGATTAAAACCGCCAGATTTGAAACCAGTACTTCCCTTGATATACATATTGGTATTGTCCGAAACAGCATAACCAAGGCTCAAGGTAGGAGCGAAGAAAGTATCTTCCCGACTGTCAAGATAGCCACCAGCCGGTGTACTACCAATTCCAAATACGCCAGAAAAGCTCCCGTCAAGATTCCACTCTACATCTTTGGTTTCTTTCGAATAACGGAAACCAAATCCAGCTTTTAATCTATCTGAAAAGTCATAACTACCACTCATATACATGGCTGTACTTTTAGTTTCAACATCACCATCATTTCTAACAATTGCTCCAGGATAGTTGCCAAAAAGAAAAACGGCATTTCCCTGAATTGCATCACGATAGGTATGAGAATCCTGATTATAATGATAAAGACCCAATACATATTTCAGATTTTTACCTTCAGGCGATATAAATTGAAATTCCTGAGTAGTCTGGTCATATTCGTCATGATACTCAACCGTCAAATAGTCGATTGCTGTA
>JAOUOC010000295.1 GCA_029880585.1 Gammaproteobacteria bacterium | reverse complement strand
AATTAGGGGAATTGAAAGTTGAAATTATGGGGCGCGGAACGGCGTGGCTCGATACTGGTACAATTGATGACCTTTTAGCCGCAGCACAATTCATTGCTACCATCGACAAGCGACAAGGTTTAAAAGTTAATTGTCCAGAGGAAGTCGCCTACAGAAATGGATGGATTAATAAAGAAAAGCTCAAGCAAATAGCTGAGCCACTCAAAAAAAGTGGCTATGGCAATTATCTTTTGAAATTGTTGGATGAGAAGATTTTTTAATGAAGGTGATTGAAACTGAAATCAAGGATGTGAAAATTATCGAGCCAACGGTTTTTGGTGATGATCGTGGTTTTTTTATGGAGACTTATAGAGCAAGTGATTTTTCTGTTCACTGTACTGAGAAAAGTTTTGTTCAAGACAATCATAGCAAATCAAAACAAGGAATATTGAGAGGATTGCACTATCAAACAAAGCAAACACAGGGGAAATTGGTAAGGGTGATTTCCGGAGAAGTTTATGATGTTGCTGTGGACATGAGAAAGTCATCGTCAACTTATGGTGCTCATATTGGTGTGATATTGTCAGCTGAGAATAAAAGACAACTTTGGGTTCCTGAAGGGTTTGCGCACGGATTTTATGTAATTTCTGAATATGCTGAATTTGTTTACAAATGCACAGATTACTATGATCCGGATAGTGAGGTATCTGTACTGTGGAATGATTCCGATTTAAAAATAAACTGGCCACTTGTTGATGGTCAAACCCCCAGTCTTTCTGAAAAAGATCTTCAAGGGATCCCATTTAGTCAGGCTCCAGCTTTCTAAAATCTAATCTTATTAGTGACACAATTTTGAAAACAATTCTTGTTATCGGTAAATCCGGCCAGCTGGCCAAAGAACTGTCCGATTTAGGTTCCGAAAAAATTAACATTATTTGTCTAGGTCGGAAAGAAATTGATATCCTGTCAATAGATTCAATTATTGATAGTATCAATAAGTATTCCCCCATGGCAGTTATTAATGCCTCCGCGTTCACGCAGGTGGATCTCGCTGAGGAGAAAGTTCAGGACGCGTATAATTTGAATGCTATTGCAGTAGGTAATTTGGCAGATGCTTGCCAACAAACTGGAATTCATTTAACCCATATTTCAACTGATTTTGTCTTTGATGGTGAAAAGTCGAAGCCCTATGTAACCAGTGATAAGGTAAATCCGATTGGTGTGTATGGTACCAGTAAGGCTGAAGGTGAAAGTTTGTTAGCGGCAAAGCATGATAATTTTTGTATCATCAGAACTTCCTGGGTGTATTCAGTTTATGGGAACAACTTTGTAAAGACTATTTTGAGATTAATTCGGGAACGAAATGAATTGAATATTGTAGCTGACCAAATTGGTACGCCAACTTCGGCAAAATATTTAGCCAATGCTTGTTTATATGCATCAGTTAACAATGTAAAAGGTACTCATCATTGGACTGATCTCGGTATTGCAAGTTGGTATGATTTTGCTGTTGCTATTCAGGAATTGGCTTATGAAAATAAAATCATTAATCGTATAATCCCCATTCATCCTATTGACGCCAAAGATTATCCCACACCAGCCAAAAGACCTCATTATAGTGTTCTTGATAAAAGATCATTAAAAACAACGTTCAACGAAGTCAAGAATAGACATTGGCGTGCCAATCTTGAAGCAGTAATTAAAGAATTAAAAAAAGGAGAAGCCAAAAGTGAATAAATCGTTATTAATAACCGGTGGTGCGGGTTTTATCGGTTCCAATTTTGTCCATTATTGGTTAAATAAGTATCCAGAAGATACGATTACAGTTTTGGATGCCTTAACTTATGCCGGTAATCTGGCTAATCTTGAATCAGCTCAAAGTAATCCTAATTTTAATTTTGTCAAAGGGAATATCTGTGATCAGGAGCTGGTTGAAAATTTATTGATTGAAAAAACAATAAATACAATTGTACATTTTGCTGCAGAATCCCATGTTGATCGTTCAATTACTGGTCCAGATGCCTTTATTAAAACTAACATTATTGGTACTTATACCTTATTAAAAGCAGCAAAGAAAATATGGATTGATAACCCAAAATCAGAAGGTAAATCTCCATTTGAACATCGTTTCCATCATGTCTCAACTGATGAGGTTTATGGTACCCTAAATGCTGATGACCCTGCTTTTACTGAAAATACGGCCTATGCACCTAATTCCCCGTATTCGGCTAGCAAGGCTTCCAGTGATCATCTTGTGAGAGCTTATCATCATACCTATGGACTTAATGTAACAACAAGTAATTGTTCTAATAATTACGGACCTTTTCATTTTCCAGAAAAGTTGATTCCGTTAGTTATTATTAATATATTGAATAATAAGGCTCTTCCTATTTATGGTGATGGAAAACAAATCAGAGATTGGCTTTATGTAGAAGATCATGCCTATGGTATAGATTTGGTGTTGAAAAAAGGGAAGGCTGGGGAAACTTACAATATTGGTGGAAATAATGAATGGGCAAATATTGATATTGTAAAGACCATTTGTGGGATGGTTGATCAAGCCTTTAAAGAGAATAAAGAGCTTGCCATTCAATTTCCAAAGGCGTTGTCAGCCATTTCGGATAATTCAGAAAGTTTGATTTCATATGTTAAAGACAGACCGGGACATGATAGACGGTATGCTATTGATGCTACTAAATCTCAAAAAGAAATTGGTTATAAACCTGTTGAGTCCTTTGATTCAGGAATTAAGAAAACAATTAACTGGTATTTGAATAATACTCAGTGGTGGTTATCTATTTTAGATGGTTCTTATCAAGACTGGGTTAAGCAACAATATAAATATTAAAATGAGTGATAGCGGGTCATTTAACTTTATATATTTTTGAGTTAGCACCCTCAATAGTCTGTTTTTTAACATTAGTATAGTTGTCTAGCTCATTTATTGATGCCTTTTTAGATTGGATTGAACAAAACCGATTCAAATAAATACCCATCACAACAACAAACGCAACAAAGGAGGTTGCAGGCACCAGATTAAAAAATTGTAGTGATACGCCTGTAGTAGCTGCGCAAAGCGCTAACAGATAAATAAAATGTAGTGTGTTTTGTTGAGATAGTCCATTATTCATC
>JAOUOC010000294.1 GCA_029880585.1 Gammaproteobacteria bacterium | reverse complement strand
TGACCAACGGCAAGCCAGTGCATCGGCTCTTCTCCCACTGGGCGAACCGTAATATTGCTTGCATGTTCTGTATAAAAGCCTTCCAATGCCATACCAAAAACTAAAAAACCAAATAACATCATACTTATAAAAACTACAATCGTTCCAACTATCATCTGTTTGTTTAACATAATAATATCCTCTGAACACTCCATATTTTAAAATTGAGTTTTAATCCTTACAGACTTTTATTTTACACTTAGTCTTGATTACTTTAGTCACTTCATAAAGATTGTCAATAAATTCAAATCGTCAAGTTTACATTTACTTACTTTCCTATCATTGATATAAAAACCTAAACTCTCCTAGAATACCTACTTTGCACAAAGAACCATCAGGAAAACATAAATGTCTAAAGACAAAAAGGAACAAGGCACTCCGACTAAAAAACAAAAAAAAACGCTCAAAAGTTTATTGCCAGTTCTTTCTTTTATATTGCCATACAAAAAAGTCGTTACAGGCGCAATACTGGCTTTACTGTTTACATCCGCTGTCAGCTTATCACTTGGGCAAGGGATCAAGCTATTAATCGATGCCGGCTTTGACGCAGATTCAGCAGAAGCTTTAAGTCAGGCTATGGTGGTGATGATTACCCTGATTGCTCTTTTGGCCATAGGCACTTTCATCAGATTTTATCTAATGACCTGGATCGGTGAAAGGGTCAGCGCTGATATCAGAAAAGCAGTCTTTAACAGGTTAGTTATTTTACATCCCAGTTATTTTGAAGAAAATATGAGTGGTGAAATCATGTCAAGATTAACTACAGACACCACCCTGCTTCAATCTATCATTGGCTCATCATTTTCTATGGCTTTAAGAAGTTCACTAATGCTGATAGGTGGATTGATAATGATGTTCATCACCAATTTGAAGCTGACATTAATTGTAATTGCTGTTGTTCCCGTTGTTATGTTTCCTATGATGTACTTTGGACGCAAGGTCAGAACCTTGTCAAAAGAAAGTCAGGATAGTATTGCTGATATTGGCACCAGCGCCGGAGAAGTCATTCAAAATATTAAAGTTGTTCAAAGTTATGTACTGGAAGAATTTGAAAAAAGTGCTTTTTCACAGGAAGTCGAGATCGCCTTTAATGTAGCCAAACGGCGTATCAAACAACGTTCAATATTGATCGCTACTGTAATTTTTATGTCCTTTGGTTCTTTGAGTGTCATGTTGTGGTCTGGTGGTATGGACGTCATCAACGGTACTATTACAGCTGGTGAACTGGCAGCATTCATCTTCTATGCCATGATGGTCGGAACTTCTGTGGGAACTGTTGCTGAAGTCTATGGTGAGCTTCAAAGAGCAGCTGGTGCATCAGAACGTATTTTAGAACTTATGTCAGTTGAACCATTAATTGTAGGTCCGAAAAAGCCTCAACAAATAAAGCGTGACAGCAAAACCATTATTGAATTTGACAAGGTGACTTTTCATTATCCCTCACGTCCTGATATTGCTGCCTTGAATAATATTTCACTCAAAATAGATCAGGGAAAATCAGTTGCTTTGGTAGGACCATCCGGTGCCGGCAAAACCACTATTTTTGAATTGTTGCAACGATTTTATGATCCACAACAGGGTCAAATTCGATTTAAGGATATTGAATTAAAAAACATGCAACCTGAATCTCTTCGCTGTCACATGGGAATGGTTCCCCAACAACCGGTTTTGTTTAGTAGTGATGTGTGGCATAACATTCGTTATGGCAATATCAATGCAAGTGATGAAGATGTAATTCAGGCTGCCAAAGCAGCCCATGCTCATGAGTTTATTGAAAAATTACCACAAGGTTACAGCAGCTTTTTAGGTGAAAAAGGGGTACGTTTGTCAGGCGGTCAAAAACAGCGGATTGCATTGGCCAGAGCCATTTTAAAAGATCCTGAATTATTACTATTGGATGAAGCCACCAGTGCGCTGGATGCAGAAAGTGAACATCATGTTCAGGCTGCAGTAAATCACTTGATGAAGGATAGAACCACCATCATTATTGCTCATCGTCTTGCAACTGTCATTCATGCGGATTTGATTGTTTTGATGGATCAGGGCAAAATTCTGGATATTGGCAAACATAACGAATTGCTAAAACGTTCTTCACTTTATCAAAGGTTGTGTGAATTACAGTTTGAACAACCATCAACTTAATTGAAATAAGGCAAACCATCATGGCAATTATTGTTATCACCGGTGCTAGTTCCGGTATAGGTCTGGAATTAACCAGACAACTATCAACTCAAGGCAATCATATATACGCTATCTGCAGACAGGCAACTGATGAGCTAAAAGCTACTAATGCGTCTATTATTGACGGGATTGATCTAACAGAAGAACAATCATATGAGAGTATTCAAAAAGCACTGGAGAATGTCAGTATTGATGTCTTGATCAATAATGCTGGCATTTTGTTTAATGAAAGTTTATCGAATATGAATTTTGAGCAAATTGAAACTCAAATGACAATAAATGCTATTGCTCCAATGAAGGTCACCATGGCTTTATTAAACCATCTGAGTTCTGGCAGTAAAATATTAATGACAACTTCTCGAATGGGGTCCATTGAAGATAATACCAGTGGTGGTTACTACGGTTATCGCGCTTCAAAAACAGCACTTAATTCCTTTACCAAATCACTAGCAATTGATTTAAAGAACAAGGGTATCTCGGTAGGTCTGGTACACCCGGGGTTTGTTCAGACCAAAATGACAGGTTTTAACGGCGATATAACCGTTGAGCAATCAGCCAATGGTTACATAAAACTGATCAATCAATTGAATCTGGATAATTCTGGTGGCTTCTGGCATGTAAATGGTGAAGTATTGCCCTGGTGAACATAAAATATCATATTTAAAAATATGGTTTTTAGCCGTAATATTCTTTTTTGAAGTGCTTTCGACACATAGAGATATAACGATCGTTACCACCTATTTCTACCTGAGAACCTTCGGTGACGGCTTTACCATGCTTATCCAGTCTGATAACCATAGTCGCCTTGCGACCGCAGTGGCAGATGGCTTTCAGCTCTTTTAAATTATCCGCCCAGGACAAGAGATATTTACTACCTTCAAAAGGCTCACCCTGAAAATCCGTTCTC
>JAOUOC010000060.1 GCA_029880585.1 Gammaproteobacteria bacterium | reverse complement strand
TAACTTAAAGTATTTGGAGAATCTTATGATATACATTAACACACCTAACAAAATTAAAACATTTTTGCTAGGGTTCTTCTGTTTAATTATCACCGGGTGTGGCGGCAGTTATGTTACGCCCGGAGGTAGTGTAGAACTGTCCTCATTATCAGAAGTCGAAATTAATGAGCTACTATCCCGGCAACCTGCTGCAAGATTTCCGGTTAATCTCGCTATTGCGAGAATACAGGCATCAGGCTATCAATCATATGGACAGGAATCATACGGTGCTGGAAAGTATAGTGTGATAACAACCAGAGAAATTG
The DNA here is from genome assembly GCA_029880585.1 of Gammaproteobacteria bacterium. Lineage (GTDB taxonomy): Bacteria > Pseudomonadota > Gammaproteobacteria > Enterobacterales > Kangiellaceae > Aliikangiella. Next base: position 11,029 of record JAOUOC010000060.1, on the reverse strand, counting down.
AAAGGGATGAAGATTTTGCGCGTATTATTCAGATGCCAAAGGTCAATGATGTAGCGCCATTAAACAGAATTATTCTTCCATCAAGGCTGGATAGCATCAAGGACTTGAGAAGTGCTGCAGCGAGACTCAGGGCAGATATTCTGATGATATATACGCTGGATACCCAATTCAGAATTGGACATGATAGTTTTGGACCTTTAAATATTATTGCTTTAGGGTTGTTTCCTAATAAAGAAGTTAAGGTAACAACGACCGCTTCAGTCGCTTTTTACGATGTCAGAACTGAGTACTTGTATGGCTTGGCTGAAACCACAGTCAGTGAGAGCAAAACTGCCAATTTGTGGGGTAGTAGTGATGCTGTTGACGAGCTGCGACTCGATACAGAAACCAGATCATTTCAGATGTTAATTTCTGAGGTAGAAAAGACATGGAACAATATTCTTCAGCAATATTCTGAAAAAGTTCAAGAGAGCAGTGAAAAAATATAGTCAAGATTCAATATTATTCTAATAGCAGGCACAGTTAGGGTCGCCTGCTTTTGTATGCATTGCCATCATTATTAAAATACGATAATCTGGTAAAAAATGGCAAAAGGATAGCAATAATAATGAAAGTCACCAGAATGGTTTATTCAAAATTTAGTAGTGCAGTTACTGATTTTGAAAATTTTGCTAGAAGTTTATGGGTTGGCTTCTTTGGTCTTGTTATGATTTTTATTTACAAGCATGAAAGTGAAGTTGGTTTTAGTGATGCTTTAACACCAACAATAGTTTTAATCCTGATTACAGTTTCAGTCTATTTTGCCTTAAATTATTTAAGTGGCGGACATGAAGGAATTGCAAAGTTTTTTACTTTTATAGTCTGTGTGGACATAGTGTATAAGACTTACTTGCTGTTCATTTCTTTTGATAATTACCAATATTTTTCTGCATCAGTTGGCGCAATGGTGTTTTATGCCATTGTTACCTTGATTAGTTTACTTCGCAGAAAGAAAAAGTAGAAAACAACCCTCTGGTATAATGTTTATCAACTATTTTTCTATACCTTAAACGCATTTTCCAGCTTTTTCTCAACCCCGATATTTTTCAAGGTTACATATTCAGGTAATCCATTTTTATAAGTTGGATAGGATTCGCCCACAATCAGTGGAGATAAATATTCTCTACATTTTTCAGTGATATGCATACCATCTTCAGATATATAATCTCGAGGCATCATCTTTTCCACGTTTGCAACTTCTGACAATGCAGCTTCGCCAACAGACCATTTGTATGGAGAAGAAGATTCACGAACAATTGCAGGCATAAACGCATTTTTGCCTGCCAACGCAAATTCAACAGCCGCTTTACCCATTGCATAGGCCTGATCAACATCTGTTTGTGAGGCAATATGTCTGGCAGCACGTTGTAAATAATCAGCGACAGCCCAATGATATTTGTACCCTAATTCGTCTTTAACCATTTGTGCTACAACTGGTGCAACACCACCCAACTGTTTATGACCAAAGGCATCAACTGTGCCTGAATCTGCTAAAAAAGTACCATCTTCGTATGCTGCACCTTCTGAAACCACAACCGCACAATAGCCATATTGTTTTACTGTCGCATCGACCTTGGCGAGAAACTTTTCTTTATCAAAGGCTATTTCAGGAAACAAGATGATATGTGGAGAATCACCTTCTTTTTCGGCAGCCAATCCACCTGCTGCAGCAATCCAGCCAGCATGACGTCCCATTACTTCCATTACAAAAACCTTGGTTGAGGTTTTTGCCATTGAAGCAACGTCAAATCCCGCTTCTCTGATCGATACCGCAACATATTTGGCCACGCTGCCAAACCCCGGGCAGTTATCTGTGATAGGTAGATCGTTATCGACAGTTTTGGGAATGCCCACGCAAGTGATTGGATAACCCATGGTTTCACTTAATTGGGAAACCTTGTGAGCTGTATCCATCGAGTCACCACCACCATTGTAAAAAAAGTAACCAATGTTATGGGCTTTAAATACTTCTATTAATCGCTCATATTCAGCGCGGTTTTCTTCCAGACTTTTTAACTTGTATCGGCAGGAACCAAATGCACCAGACGGTGTATATTTCAGGGCAGCAATATCGGCATCAGTTTCCTGACTGGTATCAATCAGATCCTCAGTCAGAGCGCCAATAATGCCATTTCGACCAGCGTAAACTTTTCCAATTCTATCTGAATGCTGTCTTGCTGTTTCTATCAAGCCACAGGCTGAAGCGTTGATTACTGCGGTAACACCACCAGATTGAGCATAAAAGGCATTTTGTTTTTGTGAATTGGACATTAAAGATTCCCCTGAAATATTTTTCGGGGATTATATAACGAATCGATGCTTTGGGATAAGCACCAATTCGTTTATTTCAAAGATTTTGTTCCAATCAGCTAACTTTATCTGAATAGCTGACGCGTCTTCTCATCAGTAAACAGGGAAGTATTAGCAGAATCCATAACAAACTTCCACCACCGGATTTTTTCTTTTTGGGTGGAGGAGTTGGAGCTACACCTTGGACAAGTAAACTCACACTGGATGATTCTTGCTTGCTATTGGGTAAATCAACGCTATGAGTTGCTGTTAAATTAAGAGTTTGCGAGAGCATGTCAGATGCTGTGCTTAGGTCAAAGCTGGCACTTGCAGCATTGCCGTTAACCATTTGTGTCCAAGTAATGATATTACCATTTAGAGTCGCTCCACCAGCCAGACTGGAAGTGATAACAGAAAGTCCTGTTGGTATTGTCATTGAAACTGAGTAATTTCTTACTTCGACAGAATCAGGAGAAATAATGAGAGTGACACTTGTTGTTTCCCCTGCGCTTATAGTGCTTCTTGAAAGGCTGATTTTTACATCATCTTCCGCTCTCGTGAGTTTGAATAGTGATTCTCCGAGGTTATCAGTACTACCATTACTTCCCAGCGATACTACACCGTAATAATTGGAATTAACTGGAGAAATATTGTCATAATTAAGTACAACATCAAAAGGAGTTGTTCCATCTGAAGTTGTTGGTACTATAACGGATAAGTTGGATGAGGGTGAATTGCCAACAAGACCAGAAACAGAATCATAACTATCGTAGCCAGTTGCTGTGCCATCCCAATTTTGTTCCAGAATCCAATAAGTTCCGGCTGCAGGATTTCTAATCAATACTTCTTCATCGGCAGTAGGGCTTGTGCTAGATTTTATTTTTTCATATTCTTGAGGTTTACCATCTCCATTGAGGTCAATGCCAACATACAAATCAATATCTGTCGCCGTTGAATTGGAGGTAGTTGCAAATAATAGTTTACTTCCTGCAGATACATTTATTGTTCTGTAAGTGACACCATCAGCTAAATCATCAAAGGCTGAACTATTGTCCGAATCCATTTGGAGTGAACGTACAACCTTATTAGCCTGAGTCATGTAAGCATGTCCTTGCATAGCATTATTTGCCAGACTTTGTACATTGCCAATGGTAAACTGGCCAGCATTCCTCTGTGTTGACCAATTCAGTTCATCGGGCATAGTGCTATTATTTATTCTGACAGCCATTGGCAGTTTATTGGTTGAAATTACGGCATTATCAGGTGTCAAAATAAGATTGCCAAATAGCCAGTCACCATTATTTCCACTAATAGAAGCTGTAATGGTTAGTGTTTGAGTTTGACCTGATGTTAATGTAAAGTTTGCAGGTGATATATTGACATTCATGCTGGCACTGCCAGAATAGCTGGCTGTCCATGAGGCCGACTGAGTGGCTTTAAATGTTCTTGTCCAGCTACAAGTTGAACTGCATCTTGCATCGGCAATTGTGGGCAAATTCAAATCCTTCAATTCAATACCAGTTGTCGAAGGGTTAGCACTAATAAAGTTACTATTGTTCTCATCCAGCACCAATCCGCTATTAACAGCAGCAGCAATGTTGACACGACCTCCACCCATATCAAAGGGTTGCGCCTGACTAACCGCATCTTCCTTTCTAACGTTGGTAGATCCGGTCATGACCATAGCTGAATGAATTTCCATTGGCGTCCAGCCAGAATTAAGTTGCTTGATCAAAGCCGCAGCGCCAGCAACGTGAGGGCTTGCCATCGATGTTCCATTGAGCAATGCGTAATCCAGAGGTTTTATTGAAGCTGCGAGAATATCTACACCAGGAGCAGCAACTGAAGGTTTAATAATGGATAATGCCGAAGGATTGGGACCTCTTGAACTGAAATAGGCAATAATATCCGCATTTGCAGCGTCAGTTCCTACTGGTCCGGAAGTGGCTGTAATTGTTGCCGTATGACCAGTACCACTGGATAACCATGAACGAAGACTATTTCCAGGGGCTGCTTCAATATGAATGCCTGGAATAACATAAATATCATCAGCTAAAAATGTCGCACCACCATCAATGTTTGCCAATACATAGCCACCTGCACCGCCGGCAGCAACATTTTGTGCTTTTTCAACTCTTGGAATATCACCACGATCACAAACGACAATTTCCCCGTTGAATGTACCAGCCGGAAATGGATTCAGACATTGCTCAGGATTGCTATCGCCATTGCTATAATCTCCAGCATAAACAATTGATGCAGTTATAGAACCCGTTAAACTTCTTCCTGAAATAGTTCCGGGAGGTGTCGAATCTCCTCCAGTCATACTGGTTAAGCTTTTAGCAGGAAAACTACCTCTATCATGAGTACTGGCAGCTACTGCAGTTATCCAGGGGGCATCAGCAGGTGAGCCGATGGTTTCTGCAAAATTACCTTTATTACCAGCAGAAGTTATCACGTTCACACCTGCAGCCATAGCATTTCTAAAAGCAACACTGTCACTGGCACGCCAGGGATCAAATGCGGAGCCACCAAAAGAAAAGTTAATCACATCTGCGCCATCCACCACAGCCTGATCTATTGACGAGATAATTGCCGAACCTGTGGCATCACCATTGGCATCAGTAATTCGGAAAGCAAGAATATTGGCTCTTGGAGCAACACCGGAAATATCAATAGAATTACCATTACCTAAATCGAAGGAAATATGATTTCCGGCAGCTGTTGAAGCAACATGCGTACCATGTTCATCGTCATCTTCCGGAGAAGTAATATCTGTTGCATAGTGATAGGCGCCAATGAGTTTATCATTACAAAAGTCGGCATTGGTTTCGCAATATCCTTTGTAGGTTCCCGCACCATAGGGATTAATGTGAGAGTAGCCATCAACCTGATCAACAGCATCAAATGATGGATGATCACTTCTGATGCCTGTGTCAATAATCGCAACAATCATGCCTTCGCCTTTAGCTGGCAAGCCAGTTGCCAAACCACTCCAGACCTGATCAGCTGACATCATTAAAGGTCCTCTGTCGGTATGGGGATAGAACTTTCGATCAACTGTTATATTTTTGATTTTTCCTGAAGTTTTAAGTAATTCAGCTTCAGCTGGCGTCATTTCCAAGGCGAAACCGTTAAACACATTTTGGTAACTAAACTTTTTATTGAGAGGTCTGCCAATAATTTGTTCAAGTATTTTAAGAGTATTATTTTGATCTGATTTGAGTTGTTCTCTATAGCTGGTACTAACTGAATCGTTAAAATCAATTTTAGGAGGTTGAGATAATTTATTGATAGCATATTTATTGTCAATTGAAAGAGGAGATCTGCTCTGCAATCCCTGATGATATTCCACCACATTGGCAGAATGTAATTCGACAATATAAGTTTTTTGCAATACAAAGTAATCATTAGACTGACTGGCTGGTGATTTTGCCGAGACATTCTGAGCAATAGCTGTCAGAGCAAATATCAGTAGTGAGTTTATTATTGATCTCATAAAACAATCCTTTTAACAATTGAGTTTTTTGTATTTTATATCAGAATCTACCTTATATCAGACTCAGGAAAAAATCCAAAATAAAAATGTACAAACTTGAAATAGCTTACATTATTAAGCATAAAACATGAACACAGACTTAATGATATATTTTACTGTTCTCGAAAATATATTCGACTTGCGTTAAAAAAAGATGTGATATAATTCGCCCGTTAACTGAAACAGGAACAAATCTGGTCTTACTCTTATGAATGAGCAAAGCGATCAAACTGAATTCAATAATCCAGACAATCAAATCACACTGGGCATAACCGGCGCATCAGGCGCAATTTATGGAATAACCTTGCTCAGTCATCTGGTGAAATATTATCAGCAAGTTCATGTGATGATAACCGATGCGGCCAGAGTGGTTTTAGCTACAGAGATGAATATAAACCTGCCCGAAGCACCAGTAAAAATTGAAGCTAAATTATCCGAAATTTGCCAGGCGACCAAAGATCAAATTAAGGTTTATGCTAAGGAAAACTGGTTCTCTGTTGTGGCAAGTGGTTCCTCAGCACCAAAGCAAATGGTCGTTTGCCCAGCAAGTATGGGATGTGTCTCTTCTATCGCAACAGGGGCCAGCAATACCTTGATGGAAAGAGCCGCTGATGTTGTTTTGAAGGAAAAAGGGCAATTAATACTGGTTCCCAGAGAAATGCCTTTTTCTCACATTCACCTAAAAAATATGTTATCCCTCACTGAGTCAGGCGCAACCATCATGCCGGCAGCTCCGGGCTTTTATCACCAACCTGAATCAATTGAAGATTTGATAAATTTTGTTTGCGGTCGGGTATTAAATCATTTGGGTATAAAAGACAATTTAGTCGAATGTTGGGGATACAAATCTTCATAAAATCCGTTAAACTCTCTGTTTCTGATTTTTAATCAATCAATTAATTGTGGAATAACTTATGTCGGAAAAGGCTTTAGAAATTTCGAATCTTGTAAAAGTTTATGCCAATAATCTTAAGGCGTTAAAAGGTATTTCTTTTTCAGTTGAAAAGGGTGATTTTATTGCCTTGCTGGGGCCTAATGGTGCAGGTAAATCAACCACCATCGGTATTATCTGTTCTCTGGTGAACAAAACTTCTGGCGAAGTAAAGGTTTATGGACATTCCATTGATGAAGATCTGGAAGCTGCCAAGCGTTGTATAGGTCTGGTACCACAGGAATTTAACTTTGCCCAGTTTGAAACCTGCAAGCAAATTGTGGTCACTCAGGCGGGTTACTATGGTGTACCTCGCAAAAAGGCATTGATAAAAGCAGAAGAAGTTCTCAAGCAATTAGGTTTATGGGATAAAGCCAATGTTCAAGCCAGACAATTATCTGGTGGTATGAAGCGTCGTTTGATGATTGCCAGAGCTTTAATGCATGAACCCAAAATTCTCATTCTTGATGAACCGACTGCTGGTGTCGATATTGAAATAAGACGCAGTATGTGGGAGTTGTTAACCCAATTAAACGAACAGGGAACAACCATTGTCCTCACTACCCATTATCTGGAAGAAGCTGAGCAGCTTTGTCGAAACATCGCGATTATTAATCATGGTGAAATTATTGAAAATACGACCATGAAGGATCTGATTTCCCGATTAGATGTTGAAACCTTTGTACTTGATCTGGACAAGATGCCCAAAAAGTTTCCTGATATAGCAGGTATAGTCTTTAGAAAGCGTGATGATTCCAGTATTGAGATTGATGTGCCCAAACAGTCTGACCTCAATCAGGTGTTTAATCATTTAAGTAAAGAAAAAATAAAAGTGCTTAGTATGAGAAACAAAGCCAATCGTTTGGAAGAATTGTTTGTGCAATTAACGGAAAAGAATGCGGAGGCCAGCCATGTTTAAGAAATACAATAAAGCAGCCTTTATTGCCTTACAAAGCATTATTATCAAGGAAATTACCCGTTATTTCAGAATTTGGGTACAAACCTTATTGCCGCCAGCCATTACCATGAGTTTGTACTTTGTCATCTTTGGTCAGTTGATTGGTTCTCGTGTTGGTCAAATGGGCGGTGTGAGTTATATGGAATATATCACCCCTGGTATCATTATGATGTCGGTGATCACTAACTCCTATTCTAATGTGGTGTCTTCATTTTTTAGTTCCAAGTTCCAAAGAAACGTTGAGGAAATGCTGGTTTCTCCGGTGCCGACTCTGTTCATCCTGATGGGGTACGTGTTAGGTGGTGTGAGTCGTGGTTTGTTAACCGGTATTATCGTTACTATCGTTGCCTCTCAATTTGTTGATATTAATATTAACAATTGGGCAATTTTGATTGTGGTAGTGATTCTGACTTCCATGTTGTTTGCAACTGGAGGTCTGGTGAATGCGATTTTTGCCAAAAAGTTTGATGATATTTCCATAGTTCCAACTTTTATTTTAACGCCATTAACTTATCTGGGTGGGGTTTTCTATTCCATTAAATTGCTACCGGAATTCTGGCAAAGTGTTTCTCTCGCTAATCCTATTTTGTATATGGTGAATGCTTTCCGTTATGGTTTCCTCGGTTTTTCGGATATAGAAATTGTTCATGCGCTGGTTTTGATTAGTGTGTTTATTGTGAGTCTGTTAAGTCTGGCGTATTACCTGTTGGCGAAGGGGATAGGGATTAGGAGTTAGTGAGGAACTTGTTGATAAATGGACAAAAAATATGAAGGTAGAAATACGGCGACTATAAAAGAAAGAATAGTTATTGCGCTGGTTCTGATTGCTTTTTCCATTCCGGCAATCTGGTTTTTAATTTCAGTGGTAAATCACGATATATCAACAATAGAAACCAAACATGCAGTCATTATATTTTTTATTGCATGGTTGGCTTATTTCTTCCTTTCAATAGCCTTTAAATTGTTGTTTATGCCAAATGTTAAATATCTGGTTGATATTTTTTCCTTGTTTGTTATTTGTATTGGTTTGTTAGCTCTAAGCGGAAGTATTATTTATTCAATATTTATTGATGGTATAAAAGTAGAAATTGGTGAAGTTGTTTTTGCGTTAATCTTTTTCCCAATAATAACATATATTGCAATTAAGATATTTTTGAAACGACTGGGTTATGTAACAGACATAGAAAAATCAGCAGTGTGGTTTATTGAAACTTTTGAATTGGATTCTGATAATGTCGACAACGAGAATGAGATATCTTACGAAACCAAAGATGAGCGAAAAACTCCTCAAGATTATGGTCTAACCAAAGACGACAAGTTTTACCATGTATCCTTTTATCATGCAGATAAAAAGCTGACCACGTTAGGTTTTGTAAAAGAAAAACCTTCAACCTATGAAAATTATTTTGATTCGGTAGACTGGAAGAAAGAATTAATACTGGCAAATAAAATTCAGGAGGTGAGTCCAACTCTCAGTTATGAATATATTGATGATTCTCGACTTTTATGGGTTTCCATTTGCAATGCCGAGAATGTAAATCTGGCTAATTTTGTTTCAGAATGTACCATTCCATGGGAAACCTCGAGCTTTTTCGGACTGATTAAGAATAAAATTGTTACATTGGATACCAGTAGTTTTACTATGAAACAGGCAAGAAAGGCATTCGAGTTATTTGTGAAAGAAGATTATCAAGCTTTGATAGAGCTTTATAATGATGCGAATTAGTGATGATATATTTTTTATGAGGGAGTTCCTATGCGTTTAATTTCAAAAGTAGTCGTTATTTTATTGATAACTATTTCTGCTGATACATACAGTAAATCTCGAAACAGCAAAAATGAATTTGAACAAGGTCGCGTTATTACCCAAATGGGAGATATTCTCTCTCACCGTGATCGCGTTGAACCGGCTAACCGAATATTAAAAGACCGCCTGCAAAACCTTTTACCTGAATTAATGCGAGAAACCAACATTGATATGTGGTTGGTCATTAATCGGGAATACATTGAAGATCCCGTATTTTTCAGCTTAGCACCACGACCTACCTTTGCAGCCCGTAGAACAACCATTCTTGTCATTCACGATAAAGGAGAAGGCAAGGAATTAGAGAAGCTGACCGTCAGTCGTTATCCTATTGCCGGTTACTATGAATCAATGTGGGAAGGCGGTTCTCTTGAAAATCAATGGAAAAGACTTGCCGAGATTATTACAGAAAGAAATCCAAAGCGTATCGGGGTTAATTTCAGTAAAGACTGGCCTCTTGGTGATGGGCTGACAGTAGGTCTCTATAATCAACTCACGAAACATTTACCTGAAGAATTAAACAAACGATTAGTCAGTGCTGAAGACCTTGTTATCAGATGGATGGAAACCAGAACAAAGCAGGAGCTTGATGTTTATCCTCATATTGTTTCTCTTGCCAGAGGAGTTATATCAGAAGCATTTTCTAATAAAGTAATCACGCCAGGTGTAACAACAACAGATGATGTGGCTTGGTATATCCGTGAGAGATTTGAAGCTTTACAGCTTCGTCCCTGGTTTCAGCCTTATGTGAACATACAAAGAAAGGGAGATAAGGCGGATGTCAATTCTCCCTACCTGGGAAAAGCAGGCCTGGTTATTAAGCCGGGTGATGTTTTACATACAGATGTCGGAATATGTTATCTGAATTTATGTACTGATACTCAGGAAATGGGTTATGTACTTAAACTTGGTGAATCTGATGTACCAAAAGGGTTAAAGAAAGCTCTGGCAGAGGGAAATCAATGGCAGGATATCTTAACATCACAATTTAAAACCGGACGTACAGGCAATCAGATATTAGCTAAAACCTTAGCTAAATCTAAAAAAGCGGGATTAACGGTTAGCACCTATACTCATCCTATCGGCTTTGTAGGTCATGCCGCTGGACCGACTATTGGTATGTGGGACAATCAGAAAGACACACCAATAAGAGGTGATTGGAAGCTGAATAAAAATACGGCATATGCGATTGAAGGTAATATAAAAGCCAAGGTATCTGAGTGGGATAACCAATGGGTTCAAATTAAACTGGAGCAGTCCGCTGTTTTTGATGGGAAGAAAGTATACTATTTAGCGGGTCGTCAGACGCAGTGGCATGTTGTTGAGTAGGTTGTGTTAGGCAGGAGGTCTGATTTTCAGCACCGTAGGTACGATTACTCTACGCTAATCGTACCTACGGTGCTATGGACAGTCTGGATTTATGTTCGGTATTTTAAGTGCCAGGGTTTGTTAGACAAAATCGCTCGGTAG
>JAOUOC010000293.1 GCA_029880585.1 Gammaproteobacteria bacterium | reverse complement strand
TCCTGACTCAGAAGATATTCGTTTACCTTCCAAGTCAAAAGCATCTGGAAGGCTAGAATTTACGTCTCGGTTTGTAATTTAGCTGGCTGAACATTCCAGATACTCCTCTTAAAAAATGTTAAATAAAAATTTGTTCAAAAAAGTTTGGCGCATTTTATACCAATGAGTTTTTGTGTCAATGGTGGTAATAAAATTTAAAGTTAAAATGTAGTGTTTGGCGGATGGGTGGTTATTCTGCATTCTGCTCAATTCTTTTGAGCAGTTTATCCATAGAGGTTTCATTACCGTAGGTTGGTGGTGAGCTTGCGAACCCCAACAAAACACAACATCATTTTTATTTGTTGGGCTTTGCAGCCCAACCTACCGTGCTAATTTTTTTCGAAACAAACTTGCATTATGTTTACAATTAAGTTGTTGGAACAAATGACACAAAATAAGCATACGCCACAGAGTATGATATTCCAATAACCAAAAGACTAAAACCATATCTGGCAACAGGTTTATTGTTTATTAATAATAATCTTGCGACAATCCTTGCACTAAACAAACCTAACACTAACCCCAATACTCCAACTAATATTACCAACAACATTGGCGCAACAATTAATATATAGTCTAAAAAATTTAACATACGATCTACAGCTATTTTTTTTCCTTCAATTTTGACCGTAGGGAAAGGATCTAGTGTATTTTGTTCCAAAGCAACAATTACATTACTGCCATCAGACTTTTTTACATCATAAGTATTTGTATGAGAGGACTTCTTTAAGATTGGTAATCCATTATGAATTAATGCTGGTGAATCTAACAGTCCTTCAATTTCGACTTGCACGTCTTCCCCTGTTAGCAATTCATGTTCTATTTTATATTTCATTTTACTCTCCAGTTTTAGTTATTCTGAGGTCACGATTCTAAATCATCAATTTAGGGCTTACAATTAGTGGAAAACTCCAGACAGTCCACCCATGGAGAATATCCTACAAGATTTTCTGACAATTTCTCAATTAATAAGTAAAAAAATGGGGTCAGATGAACTTGAAAACAAAAAGATAGTTTAATTTCAAGTTCATCTGACCCCTTTGACATCTCTTGAAAGGAGAACGAGGAAATATCTATTGTTTATGATTCAGAAACCACTTTATTTCTACCAGTTTCTTTTGCCGTGTAAACAGCCTTGTCCGCTTTTTCAAACAAGGAATTGAAATCATCAACATCATCTAATTCAGCCACACCAATACTGGCCGTTACAGTCAATCCTTCAGGTTTTTCTTTTTCAACCAACAATCGAATACTCTCAGCTTTTTTCATAGCGCTTTCTAAATCACAATTTGAAAGCAACATGATAAACTCTTCGCCACCAAATCTGGCTGGAACATCTTCTGTTCTACAGGCTCTTTTCAATACGCCGGCAATTGATTTCAGAACCATATCGCCAACACTATGGCCTCGCGTATCATTTATCTTTTTGAAATGATCCAAATCGATAACCAATAAGGATAAATTCGTCTGATGTCTTTTCGCATTACTCACATATTTAGGGCCAACATCATATAAACTGTGACGATTGTACAAACCTGTCAGATGATCAGTTAAGGCCAGTTTTTCCAATTCTCTCTGTTGCTTTTTTGATTTTAATAAAGTGCGTCGGCTCTTAATCAAATTTGAAGCTCGAAGTAATAGCTCCTCGCCGTGCCAGGGTTTTGAAATATAATCATCAGCGCCATTCCTTAAAAAAGAAGCTCGCTTTGTTTGATTGTCCTCACCTGAAAGTATCAGAATTGCAGTTTCAGACTTATTAATATTGTTATATTCCCTTATATAGGCAACTACATCGTCTCCTGTCTCATCATTCTCAAGGTAATAATCAGATATCACCAAATCATAATCATTTTCATCAAATTTTTGCTTCAAATCATCCAGTCTGGTAACAAAATCTACTTTTGCTCCATGAGATTTGAGTAGCTCAATAGCGAGCTCAGCAATACTTTGTGAATCTTCTATATACAAAATCCTATAATTAACATTAATAATTCTTCTGTTCAGTTCGATAAGGATAACTTTTTCCAACCGATCCAGATTCTTTTTATTGATTATGTACTTAAAGCCTGCTTTGTTTGCCACTTCTGCAGTTTTTTCATCTTCTGAAGCTGTAATCAGAATGGTAGTCGCATCACTCAATCCGTGTTTAACACCAAATAAATCAATAAAAATTTCACCAGAAATATCTTCAAGCTCTCTTGATGTGATAATGAATGTATATTCGCTATGTTCATCCTCAAGAGCTTGTTTTGCTGATGAATACATAACTTGCCTGACACCTGCATTAGATAGAACTTTACTGATAATATTTTGATAAAGCCGACTTGGCTCGACAATTAATGCTTTTTGGATCATTACTAAAATCTCTGAATATTCTTATACCGTGAACTGTGCTGTAATCAATTTTATATACAAATATTTCACGTTTTAACCTACATAAATAAGCATAGTATATTTAGCTTCTCTAGTAGTAATATTTTTCTATCTAAAATAATCACTGAGTTTTTATTAATGATCGGTTAAAATCTGCGTCATCTATTTTTAATAGCATTTGAGGTTATCAATGAGCCAGCCATTTCTTGAGCATTTAAGCAAACAAATAGAAGAATTAAAACAAACGGGCCTATACAAAGACGAGCGAGTTATCGACTCTCACCAAAAAGCAGAAATTCATGTTTCTACCGGTGAAGATGTTTTAAATTTTTGTGCCAACAACTATCTGGGATTGGCAAATAACCCACAATTAATAGAAGCCGGTCAAAAGGCGTTGGACGAATGGGGTTATGGTATGGCTTCTGTTCGTTTTATTTGTGGTACGCAAGCCGTTCACAAAAAACTGGAACAACGTATCAGTCAGTTTTTAGGGATGGAAGATACCATTTTGTATTCGTCCTGTTTTGATGCCAATGGCGGTTTGTTTGAAACCATTTTAACTGAAGAAGATGCGATTATTTCTGATGAACTCAATCATGCTTCTATCATTGATGGTGTCAGATTATCCAAAGCCAAACGTTTCAGATATAGCAATAACAATATGGCTGATTTGGAACAACAACTGATTGCTGCCAACGAAGCTGGCGCCAGATACAAACTGATTGCCACCGAT
>JAOUOC010000292.1 GCA_029880585.1 Gammaproteobacteria bacterium | reverse complement strand
CTTGTTTCTTATTTCATTCAATTCCAGATGTGAATTTATTTTACCTGTCGAATTACCCTGATATCTATGTTGCAATCTTAGTGTCTTGTTCCAGTAATCCTCTTCTATTCCCTGCAATTCATTTCGATAGCTATCACGCGCAAGCTGCATATCCATGTTATATTTTTGGCTCAGCAATCTTAATGTAATGCCAGCCATAATTTGTTTATCATATTCTCCCCTACTTGCATCTAAAGTCCAATCTACAAGTATTTTTCCTGAACGATAAATATTTTGCCTCCAGCTGATCCCTGTCTTTCTGTTGTCAGCAAAATTTAACTGTTCAAATTCACGATGATATAAATTTACAAATGCTCTATCCAGAGGGATCCCCAGATTTATTTGGGTTTGTTTTTTACTCAGTGGAATAAGACGATAACTTTCATCCAATAAAGGTAAATTGTCACTTTTGGTTTCATAAAAACTGGCTGACAGATTGATCCTTTTATTTTGATAGCGCATAAGAAGATAGTTCCCGTATTCATCCTCACTATTAAAAGCATGATTGGTTTGTAACTCATAATTTTTTCCTATCCACAAACCACCTAACTCAAGGCTGTTTTGATTGTAACTTTTGCTCAATACGCCGCTTAACCCCAATGATTCGTTTATACGATTAATATATCCAAACCTTGCAATATGATGTTCATTGGCCACTGGTTTATCTTCTATGATTGGCGATTCAGGATAACCAAGCTCAAAGTAGAATAAACTTTCATTCAGAGGCGGTAAGGACAGAGACTTTGAATAAATATGCTGTTCAGTTGTTATCTGCCCACTATCTCCTGTTATTTTGACATCAACGGTATAGCTTCCTTGAGGAAAATTTCTGGTGTCCAGTTCGATGTTGCCCGCAGGGTAGATCCGACTCTCAATTAACTGACCATCCAGTAACACATCAACTCTTGAACGTTCATTCAGAAAAACAAAAATTCTTGAACCTGAAACCTGCTCAAGATCCGTTCTCATTGCCAGAGAAGACTGCACTCTGAAACCAATAAAATCCTGTTGCTGGAAAAAATGTGTATTTTGTGTTCTTGTTCTAAATGTGCCTAATTGGTATTCCAGATCTTTTTCTTCATAAATTACCGATGCCTGATCGACTCTGCTGCCATTATCCTGATCTGATTCCAGCAAAATGTTGAAACGATAATTTTTATTGCTGATAATTGAATTGATCCTTGCGGTATAAAGATCAGGTGTTTGATCGCCACCAGATGCGACAACTGAAATCTGGTTTATCATTGCTGCATTGCTTGTTGAGGGTGGTAAGTAACGGCTTACTTCAATATTCTTTTTAGTTAGTAATTCAGGATTAATAAACAAATCTACTCTCAAATTGGTTTCATCAAAAATCACTCCTAAAAATTCAGGATACAAAACACCACAATTTGCCTGCCCCTCATAAAAACAGACATTAGCCGAGTTTATTGGCAATGGTGCTTGTAGTAGTGTGATTATCTCATTTTTATTTTTTATATATTCCAGATTATTTACAATGTTTTCCGCGTCATCCAGCTGAATTGTTTCGGTATTGTATCTGGCTAATGACCTTCCAATTAACTTGCCACTATAATAAACATCCACAAAGGTTAACTGTTCTTCCAATAAATCTTCAAAACCTTCGGGAGCGCTGTAGGTAATAACAAGACCACTGTCATTATTTTTACTTTCTACTTTTACTTTCTGTTGAGTCTCTTCAATCAAACGATCAATTTTTCTGGCATTGTCTTGTAGAATTTCTTGTGCCGTATTTAGATCAATAGATGAATTAATTATTTCCTGAGAAGAAATCTCTATGATGTTTGAATTTGAACTTCCAGCAATAAGAGTTGTGGACTGGCTTTCTTTCTCCGGAAAACTGAAATTTTCAATCAGCATATTTAAAGTTGAACTCGCTGACTGTAGAACATTTGGCCACATATTTTGAATAGCCAACATTATCAGCGCTATCAGGGTTAGATATATCAGCCCTTTTAATGTCCCCAAAATTTATTCCTTAAATTATTTTATTTCTTTTGGCTCAAACCAAATTATATCGGCATCCAGACCAGTCAGGATTTCAAACTCTACAGGTGTGTTATAAGGCAAATTCAGTTGCCATTGATTACCCGCATACATTCTTTTACCCACTAATTCCTGACATTGGTTTAACTCGTCTTGCCGCTTTTGTCCTGGCGGGCATTGATAGCCTTTTTGCAAAAGAACATTGGTATTGCCTGTGTTTATCAACTTTAACCTCTTATTCTCAACTTCACCCTGAAGGCTTGCTCGAGGCTTGTCAGGCTGCATTAATACCAGAATTTCATAAGCGACAATAACTTTAACTGCGGTTTGAGTTGCCTTTAATTCACCAACTTCCGGCTTAACCAATACGCGAAATACCGCATCATGTTGCAAGGATTTTGAATCAGCCAATTTGACAAAACGAACTTTTTTTCTGGTTTTTGGCGGCAAGATCAACCGCTGTGGAGTGACCAATAAACCCGCTTGCTGGGGATCTCTGTAAGCTTGTTTTATTTCCTGCTTTGTCCCCGGTGAAAGTACTTGTTTGGCTTCCACTTTGAGATAAAGGGTTTCTTCACCCTGATTGTAAATTTCAATATCATGGCTTTTTGTACCTTCGCTTTCAAAGGTGACAATAGCCTGACTGATCAGCATATTAGCCGGAACTGGCAAAGAAAATAAAAGAAAAATAAGACCCGATAAATAAAAACGTATCAAACGACAACTCCATTTTATATTTGATTTTGTATTTGGGTATTCAAATAAATTGTGAACTGATTCACGATTTTAATTATAATCAAAACCATCTCGTTTTAGTATGTTTTTTTATAATTTATTGTTTTAGCTGTAATTTATTCTATTCAACCGAAATTTGTAGTGTTAACAATCCAGTAAATATTTTATTCAGGTGTAAATTGTTTTTATCTACCAGCACCACATTTAATTTGTCATCCCGATCATCCAGACAATTTACCATTATTTTATTTTGACTCTCATTTTCATATCTGAAAGGAATGATATTCACTATTTCATTTTTTTTGTTTTTATAGGTCAAACGGTAATTTATCTTCTCATTCGATTGGTTTGTTAAAGTAAATGCGCCACTTTC
>JAOUOC010000291.1 GCA_029880585.1 Gammaproteobacteria bacterium | reverse complement strand
TTATTTCGTCAATTGAAGCAGGTGACGCCAAGTCAAACTCAATTTGAGCAACACCCAGCTGTTCTCTCAAGGAGGCAAAAAATAAAATTTTGATCATGCTGTTTCATCTCCTACTTGCCAATCACCACTTCTACCGCCAGCTTTGGATGTCACTCTAATGCCATCGATAACCATATGTTTATCAACTGCCTTACACATATCATACAAGGTTAAAGCAGCCACGCTCACAGCGGTTAAGGCTTCCATTTCCACACCTGTTTGCCCCGATAATTTACAAAGACTGATGATTTTTATTCGTTGCTGTTGCTTTTGAATTTCAAAATTTACTTCGACTTTTGACAAAGCCAATGGATGACACAATGGTATTAATTGACTGGTTTGTTTTGCAGCCTGAATGCCAGCAATTCTTGCTGTAGCAATCACATCTCCTTTTGGCAAGCCATCAGATACGATCAAATCCAGCGTTTCTTTGGCAACGTTCAGATAACCTTCTGCTGTTGCTATCCTTTTGCTCACAGCTTTATCTGAAACATCTACCATAGATGCTTCACCTTTTTGATTAAGATGGGTTAAGGTTTTATCTCCCATTTCTTAACCTCTTGTCTCGCAGGCTTCCGAATCAGTTTCTTTTAAATGTGGCACAAAATTGCACAGTTTATATCTTGCATCGAGTTGATCCCGAATAATCTCTTCCCAGGCTGTTCTGCAAGCATTAGTCGAACCCGGCATACAAAAAATAATCGTACCATTGGCAAATCCGGCTATTGCTCTTGACTGAATGGTAGAAGTACTGATTTGCTGGTAAGAAATCTGGCGGAACAACTCACCAAACCCCTCAACTTCTTTATCAAATAGTATTTTTAATGCTTCCGGCGTTGAATCTCTTTGGGTAAAACCGGTACCGCCGGTGACAAGAACCACCTGAACATCCGTCGAAGCAATCCAGGTAGAGACAACCGCACGCAACTGATAAACATCATCCTTCACGATTTTATGAGCAACCACCTGATGTCCAACTTGTCTTGCGCTGTCAGCCAGTAATTGTCCTGACGTGTCATTTTCTTCTGTGCGGGTATCAGAAACCGTTAAAACGGCTACATTTAAAGGTTTAAATTCTTTAGATGCCAAATGTCCCATGATTTATATTTCAACCTCGTAAAATTTTAATTTAATCAGAATCAACCGCCAATCATGGCTAAATGTCTGGTTGAACCCGAATTACCATCTTGTAAAAAGTGGGAAACTTTTTTTAATTTAAGATATTCAACTATTTTTTGTTCAAGTGCTTCACTTTCTTCCTGCTGACACCATTGTCTTATCGGCAATCCCTCTTCACCAAAAAGACATAAATGCAGTTTGCCCTGAGAGGAAACTCTCAGACGATTGCAAGTAGCACAAAAATCCTTACTGTAGGGCATAATCAAGCCAACTTTTCCCAGTGAATCCGTATGACTGAATTCCTGTGCAGGTCCGGCATGGGATTCAGAAATGACTCTCGTCCAGCCTGAATCCAGTAATTGCTGCTTGAGTGTTTCCCCGCTGATATGATTATCCATAAAGAATTGCTTATTATCACCGGTCTGCATTAATTCTATAAAACGCAGACTGATGGGTTTATCCTTGATCCATTCAAGATATTGATTAAATTCGTTTTGATTGTACTGCTTCATTAAAACAACATTTACCTTGATTTTGTTCAATCCAAGTTTGGCTGCTTTATCGAGTCCGGCAAATATTTCAGTTAAACGATTTTGCCCACAAATTTGCTTGAACATTTTCGGGTCAAGACTATCAATACTAACATTCAGATTTGTTAAACCAGCATCAATCCATTGTTCAATATATTTATCCAGCTTGTAACCATTGGTGGTCAAGGCAACAGTTTCAATGCCCTTTGTCTCACTGCAGATCCGAATAATGTCTGTTAAATCTTTTCTGACTGAAGGCTCACCACCGGTAATACGGATCTTTTTTGTGCCCAGATTGGCAAAAGCCCGAGCAATGGTCTTGATTTCATTTAAATTCAGGGGATCACAAACTGAAGACGGTTTTTCATAACCATCAGGCAGGCAGTAACTGCATTTAAAGTTACAGACATCAGTAACTGAAAGACGTAAATAAGTAAATTTACGCGCAAAATTATCTTGTAATATCATACACCTTTCCAAATACGGGAGGCAGAGAAATTTCTTGCTCAACCCTGGTAACAATCCTGCAGTGACCAATAACCTATCTATTATCAATCATCTAACTTCGATCGCTACGGCCATAACATCATATTCGTTTGAGGAGATTGAAATCCCTGATTCGAACTTAGATAAAATGGCTCGGAGTAGTTTTAAATTCAACAGCCGTCTTCTGTTACAATAATTAACTATTAAAATCCAGCCGCTACAACAATATACATCCTTTTATCTGATAACTGAACTGATTTTTTGAATCAGCCCAGCTATCACTTTCACAAAATAAAGTTAACTATTAAAAATTAGCAGTAAACATCACCCATAATTTACTAACATCAGTCCCCTGCGCGCCACCAGCATTGGCATCAGCTTGATAATCTGCATATTTAACCAGCAAACCATAGGTTTAACTAATTGAATAACTTGCTGCTATATCAATCTCTGTACCATAACTACCACCGCCAAAATCAGCATCTAATTGGTGATAAGTCAGCGACAGGTTAATATCATTCAATTTACCGCCCACTTTGAAATAGGTATCTTCTACACCAGCATTCGGTGTACCCGCCGCAAACTTGTCAGCAAAACCCTGAAATTTATGTAACGTAGCCAACGGAGTGATAAATGCTCTTACTCCATTATCACTACCTAAAGTTTCTATACCAAATCCGGCAGATACCGCTTCAAACTTATAGTTAAACTCGAATAAACTGTAATCTGCTGTATAAGCAACTGGTGCCAGACCTGCATCACTTTGAGTTGCAAATCCAACTGTCCAGTCAGCATTATCATACTTACCTTTATACTCAAGACTGTGAGTATCAGTACTCAATCCTGCTGCATTATCCAAATCAATCATTACACTGGTAAACGCAAAGCTATGATTATCATCAAGCTTGTAATTAGCATTAATGACATGGTTAGCGCCCCACACATCTGCATTACCACCAGTAGGTCCAAAAATCCTGTTTACATTGTCAAT
>JAOUOC010000290.1 GCA_029880585.1 Gammaproteobacteria bacterium | reverse complement strand
CAACAAATCCTAACAAGGTACGATCATTGATAGGTGCATTTGTAGCAAATAATTTACCTCAATTCCACCATGCCAGTGGGCAAGGTTATGAATTTTTGGCCAGTTTCATCATTCATTTAAATCAAATTAATCCTCAAGTTTCCGCTAGATTGGCCAAACAATTTAATCAGTGGAAAAAATTTGATGACAAACGTCAGGCAATTATTCAGGAGCAACTTGAGCGGATTATGGCTGTAGAAAATTTATCCAAAGATGTATTTGAGGTGGTGGATAAGACATTGAAGATGTGATGTTTTAACTAAAGGAGATAATAATGAATAAATCAATTTTAAGAACGTTAATTATATTTTTTATATTTGTAATGCCTGTTTATGCAAATCAGATTGTCGAGAACAATGACCAATCAATCTTTAATCTGGATTTTAAAATTCATCTATCCAATGGTGAAATTTATACACCTTCGATAACTCTTTATGAAAATAAGGAGGCTAGTATCAGCCAATCTCAAGATGAATCAAACGTCCCAATTTATTTGTCTGTGAAAGTAAACAAGCTAGAACAAAAAGGAACTTTAAAAATTTTAATCAAGCTATCTGAAACTATTAATGGTCAGGTGAACAATTTGGTTGATGGCAACATGTCAGTCAGATTAAATCAAACTGCCTCTATGGAAAAGTCCGATAAAAAAGGAAAAACTGTAAAAATAGAGGTTATTGCAAAGCCTATTAACAGGGAAGTTGTGGCAGCGAACTGAAAAAATCAGACTAAAATATCTTCAAGCCCCTCAACAAACTCCCTCTTGCCGCCATAAGAGGGATGTCGAATATATTGTATATCCATTTCAGGAAAACATAGTTTGGCACAAGTAGTCCCAGCATGACCTATACCAGCTATCACTTCTGGTTGGTACAAGTTTGCGATGGCTTTAAGGTATTGACTACCAACGACAACTTCCTTTTTACTTGGCGCCCTATTTTTATCAAGCTGACCTTTTGGATGAGGATGAAATGGAAAAGCATTCCAAAACAGCGGTACCGTTTCCATCTCTTGAAGAAACTGCCAGACAATGGTTGCGGTATTTTCAGACTCATTAGTTTTTAATTTTAAATCCGCTCGAATGACATTCAAAAAGGGATGTTCAAAGCTGGATAAAACCTGCCCACTGGAAAAAGGGATCCCCGTTAGTTTACAACCTTTATATCCTGGCGCTTCACCCACCAGCAAAACTCGTTTTTGCGGAATTTCGAAAAGACGCGTTAAATAGACTTTTAAATTTTTTGCCTTAAAAGCCTCAACATAGGGGTTGAAGAAATGATCGGATGATTCTACTTTTCTGAGATGATTGACGAAGCTATTAATAGTTCTCATGAATTATTATTTATGACGATGAAAGTGAATAGCCTATCAGGCTACATTAGGCCAAATCAATGTAAATTTTGCACCGCCAAGTATTTTACAATTGCTTGCCTTGACTTCACCACCATGCCAAATGGCAATATTTCTGACAATGTACAACCCCAAACCAAACCCCTTGTATTTTTCTGCAGATTTTCTGCGCTTAAAGATTTTAAATAATGAATCATCTGCAGTAGCAAGATCTTCACTACCTATCCCCTCACCATCATCACTCACCGAAAGAATACAGTGATTGCTTTTAATTTCAAAACTGACCTGAATTCTGGATTGTGCAAACTGAAAGGCATTCACCAGCAAGTTTTGAAGCGCGGTTTCGAGCAGTTTAGGCTGATAATAAACCGTCTTGTTAACACAATCAGAATCGATTTTGATCCTGTCCTGATGTTGCTGGTTTTTTTCAATAACTTGCAAAAGCCAGTCTTTAACAGGTTGTCTCGATTTTATAAATATCTGTTCTTGTGATTCTATTCTGGCAAATTGCAGGTAATCTTCCAGCAGATTTTCAATCTCCGCAATATCAGAAATTAATTGTTTTGAATGCTTTTTGTCTATATTTTTTTCAATTGCCTCACAAACGAATTTCATTCTGGAAAGTGGCGTTCTCACTTCATGCGCAATGGTACGGGAAAGATCCTTGTGCAATTCGATGAAGTCGATAATTTGTCGTGACATTTTATTAAAAGTTTGTGCCAAAGGATAAATACTGGATTGATGAGAAATTTTGGAATCTATTATTTGAGGTTTATGACTGAACTCTCTGGCATGCTTTTGCAATTTTTCCAAATCCACAAAAACCGGTTTAAGCAACGCCACAAATAAAATACCTAATACCAGATAGAACAAAATAATGATCCAGACTTGTTCACTGTGGACTGCGGGCATTTCAGTAATGGGCCCCAACTCCAATAAACCATGATGTTGTGAAAGTCTGTAGTAGTAGGTTTTATCTGCCGACTGAAATGCTACCACTTCACCTAATCTCAACTTTTGCTGAATATCGGTCGGGAAAACTTCCACAGGTACAGTTGATGATTTAAGTAATTGCTGGCTATTTTGCTCTGCTACTGGCAGCTCCCCTTGATAACTGGAAAATATTTCCGAGGCAGTGAGGTAATACTGCTCCGATTCAAATGTGCTGTATAGATAGTTAAAGCTGTATATCGATAAAATTGCAGCCAAAATCAGCAATAGATAAAGTTTGTAAAACTGATTTTTCATAGGCTTCTATATATTTGTTATAAATTTAAAAAAAGATACAAAATATTAAACTCTGGAAAGTTGATAACCTTTTGCCCAAACGGTTCGAATAGTAAAACAGGAATCTTTTACCTGCTCCAGTTTCTTTCTTAGCCGACTCACTCTTCCATCAATGGTTCGATCCAGGCCATTGTATTCTCTTCCGACTATTTCTTCAAAAAGTTGTTCTCTGGAAAGTGGATGATCAATATGTCTCGCCAAAATATAAAGTAAATTAAATTCGGCAGGTGTGAGTTTAAGTTTAAATCCGTTTAATTGGCATTCTCCCAGACGATTATCTATTTCAAGCTGATCAATAACAATTTTATCTTCCTCATAGTTTTCATTAACTAATTGCAAGATGCTTCTTATTCTTGCCAGTAGAACTTTAGGGTTAACAGGTTTAATAATGTAATCCGATGCTCCAAGCTCAAATCCCTTAACCTGATCAATATCCTGACTCATCGCAGTCAAAAAGAGAAAATGACATTGGCTGTATTGCTGAAGCTTTTTT
>JAOUOC010000289.1 GCA_029880585.1 Gammaproteobacteria bacterium | reverse complement strand
AACTTGCTGTCCATTGATAAAAACGTGTTCAACACCTGTTGAAAGTGCATGAGGCTTTTCAAATGTAGAATGATCCTGAATCTTATCAGGATCAAAAATAACAACATCTGCATAATAACCTTCAGCTAATAAGCCTCTGTCTTTAATTTTCAGATTTTTGGCTGGTAAACCTGTCATCTTTCTCACAGCATCTTCAATCGTCAATACATTCTCATCTCTCACATATTTGGCAAAAACTCTGGCAAAGTTACCATAGGCTCTTGGATGGGTTGAACCAAATTGACTGGCAACTTTTGGGTCAAGTGCTCCTGCATCAGAGCCAAAAGATAACCAGGGCTGCTTTATCTTTAATCGAAGATTATCTTCGGACATTAAAAAGTAAATTGCACTTACTCTTGTACCATCGGCAATCACCAAATCCATTGCTGTTTCTTCAGGCGACTTTTTCATCTCTCTTGCGACGGCTGCCAATGTCATGCCAGTATATTTTTTTAGATCCGGATTTTGAAAATAAGGTAACAATACGCCTTCAGCACCTGCAGCCAGCATCAGATTTTCCCAATCATCAGATGCTGTTCGCATTTCTTCCATAACTTTCTGACGTATCGTTTCATCCTGTAATCGCTCTGCCCATGATTCATATCCACCTTCCTGTACCCAGGGAGGCATGGCTGCATCCAGACCTGTTGCGCCAGCAGTATAGGTGTACATATCTGCCGTTATGTTCAATCCATCTTTTCTGGCCTGTTCAATTTTATTAATCGCCAACTCCATCTTGTGCCAATTTGATTGTCCTCCGGCTTTTAAATGATAAACTTCAGCAGGTATATTAGCCTCTTTTGAAATTGTGATTAACTCATCCAGCGCTTGCAAAAACTGGCCACTCTCATTCCTGATATGAGAAATGTACATACCACCATAATTAGCAGCTACTTTTGATAAAGCGATAAGCTCTTCTGTATCAGCATAAAAAGCTGGTGCGTAAATTAATGATGAGCCCACACCCAAAGCGCCTTCTTCCATGGCAATTCTTACTTCTTCTTTCATGCTTTCCAGTTCTTCGGTAGTAGGCGCTCTATCTTCATAGCCAATTGCATTCACTCTTACTGTTGTGGCGCCAACAAATGAAGCCACATTTGGTGACACACCTTTTTCAACCAGATATTCCAGATACTCACCAAAACTGTTCCATTCAATTTGAAAGGGCGTTGGCGAAGCATTAACCCTTTGTTGCATCAAATTTTTGTTTTCTGCACTCAAAGGCCCCATCGACGTACCTTCACCAAATACCTCCAGAGTTACACCCTGAATAACATCAGACAGGCCTCTTCCATCTACAACTAGTGAGTTGGTTGCCCAGCTGAGCACATTTATGAAGCCGGGACTAACAACCAGGCCATCAGCGTTTATCTTTCTGGCTGCCTCATATTTTTCTAAATTACCGATTTTTACAATTCTGTCGTCAATAATCGCCAGATCAGTTTTTGTGCCCACACTTCCTGTTCCATCAACCACCAAACCACCAGTAATAACAAGATCATAATGGGGAACTGCTGCTTGCTCGCCACATGACGCCAGCATTAATAACAAACCAATTTTCAATATGATTTTTTTTATCATGTTTCACCTCTTTATTTTTCTGCTCACTATCTCTACACAATACATTAACAGAATAATACCTTTGACTCATCAAAATCCTGTCTAACTATTTCATATATAACATCATAACGCTGCGTTATTTTATGCTGAAATCCAAAGCATATATCTTATTTTGTTTGGACATCTACAGATAAAATACAATACACTATCAAATGATTTAAATTACCAAATGGGATTTTTAATATGAAGTTTTCCAGATATCTGCCCACTGCTTTTGCTTTGCTTTTTGCCTTTAATGCTGCGGCAAATTCACAGTGCCAAGTCGTTCATAATGTTAAAGGCTACACGCCTACTAATGAAAGTAAGGTGTTGCTATCTTTTAATTGGGTTGCTTTTAAAGACGGAAAGTTTTTGGCAACCGGTAAAGATCAAATTCATTCTGATTATCAAAAATGTCAAAAACTTGATGGCAAAAATCAATATCTTTTACCTGGATTAATTGATGCTCATGGTCATGTTTCCGGTTTGGGAAATGAAATTCTGCGAGTGAAGCTGCGTGGTATCAATTCTGAAGTCGAAGCTGCCAAAAAAGTAGCTGACTTTGCAAAAGCCAATCCCAATACGAGATGGGTTCTGGGTAGAGGATGGAATCAGGTTCTGTGGATGGATAAAGAATTCCCCACCAAAGACTCACTGGATAAAACAGGTATAAAACGTCCTGTTTTACTCAGAAGAATTGATGGCCACGCCGCATGGGTAAATTCCAAGGCAATGGAAATTGCAGGAATCAACAAACACACAAAAGATCCGGCTGGCGGAAAAATTATCAGAGATGCTCATGGCAATCCTACTGGCGTCTTAATTGATAATGCAATCGATCTGGTTGAAAGTAAAATTCCTGAACCTACAATTTTTGAAGTAGAACATGCCTATGACAAGGCTTTCGAACACTTATTATCTCTTGGCATTGTGAGTGCCCATGATGCTGGCGTGGGTCAGGCCGGGATCGACTTTTACAAAAGGCAAAGTAAAGCTGGTACGCTCCCCATGCGAATTTATGTAATGCTGGATGGCGCTGCAATAAATCTTCATCAATGGTTAAATCAGGGCATTTACAATGATGATAACCAGTTCTTATCGATACAAAGTGTCAAGCTCTACATGGATGGTGCATTGGGTAGTCGTGGTGCTGCGCTTTTAGAGCCCTATTCTGACGATTCCGATAATAAAGGCTTATTACTCACCCAACCCAAAAAACTGCAATCGCTGATGTTTGACATTATCAAAAAAGGTTTTCAGGTTAATGTGCATGCTATTGGTGACAGAGGTAATCGTATCGTTCTGGATACTTATGAAAAAGCCTTTAAAACCGTTGGCGGTCAAGCGTTAAGACATAGAATTGAACATTCTCAAATTGTTGACGTGGAAGATATTCCTCGGTTTAAAAGTCTGGATATTATTCCTTCTATGCAACCTGTCCATGCGACCAGCGACAAAAATATGGCTGAAGACAGACTTGGAGCAAAAAGACTGGCAGGCGCATATGCCTGGCAAAAATTTATTCAACAAGGTAGT
>JAOUOC010000287.1 GCA_029880585.1 Gammaproteobacteria bacterium | reverse complement strand
TTCCGGTTTAGGGTCGTGGAACATGACAAAACTACCCATTGATGCTGTACCGGATATCACAAATGTTCAGGTGATGATCAACACATCCGCGCCAGGCTATACACCACTGGAAGTTGAACAAAGAATATCCTATAGCATCGAAAATGCACTTGCTGGACTGCCTGATTTAACATCAACACGCTCTCTGTCTCGATATGGCCTATCTCAGGTGATTGCCGTTTTTGATGATGAGACTGACATCTATTTTGCAAGACAACTGGTCAATGAAAGGTTATCCAACGTTCGTTCAAATTTACCCGCCGGTATAGATCCTCAAATGGGGCCTATTGCCACAGGGCTGGGTGAAATCTTTATGTTCACCGTTGATGCCAAACCGGATGCGCTCAATGAATTTGGAGAGCCTGTCACGCCGATTGAACTTCGTGAGGTTCACAACTGGATAATCAGGCCTCAATTAATGCGGGTACCTGGCGTTGTTGAAGTCAACCCGATTGGTGGATACAAAAAAGAAGTTCTGGTTGCGCCTGATATTGAAAGAATGCAAGCCCACAATATTTCCCTTTCCGACATAGCATCAGTGTTGGAAGCCAACAATGATAATGTCGGTACTGGTTATATTGAACACAACGGTGCTCAATGGTTAATGAGAATTCCGGGGCAAATTCAACAGATTGAATCAATTGGTCTTATTCCTGTTCGCACAACCAATGGCTCCAGCATCAAAATTAAGGATGTTGCAAACGTCAGCATCGGACATGAATTAAGAAATGGTGCAGCCACCCAAAATGGAAGAGAAGTGGTGATGAGCACGGTCTTTATGCTGATAGGTGAAAACAGCAGAACCGTAGCTCATGCCGTCGGTGAAAAGCTGAAAGAAATTAACACCACTTTGCCAGAAGGTATTGAAGCCATTGCAGTCTATGACAGAACAAAATTGGTGGACAATACGCTAGGTACTGTAACGCTCAATCTGACTGAAGGGGCGATACTGGTAATTGTTATATTATTTTTGCTGCTTGGTAATGTTCGCGCTGCAATTTTGACAGCGATGGTGATCCCGATTGCCATGCTGATGACAGTTACAGGTATGGTAAGAGCCGGGGTTAGTGCAAACCTGATGAGCCTTGGCGCACTTGATTTCGGCTTACTGGTTGATGGCGCCATTATTATTGTTGAAAACTGCCTGAGACGTTTAAGTATTTTGGCAAAATCTGGTAGGCAACTCGATTTAAAAGAAAGAATTGAAGAAGTTTTTCAGGCAACTCGAGAAGTGATTCGTCCAGCCATGTTTGGTGTATTTATCATTACTATTGTTTATATTCCAATATTTGCTCTGGAAGGTGTTGAAGGCAAAATGTTTCATCCAATGGCCATCACCGTGGTACTCGCCTTGTTAAGTGCGATGCTGTTATCGATCACTTTTGTACCTGCTGTAATTGCAATTTTGTTTAAAAATCCTGTAGAAGAAAAGCCTCATCACACTTTTGATAAGGTAAAAACTTTTTATACCAGAATTTTAGAACTCGCGCTTAACAAGTCACGCCAGATCATTGCCGGAGCCTCCATCCTTGTAGTTTTAAGCATTTATCAGGCTACCCATCTTGGCAGTGAATTTATGCCAAATCTGGATGAAGGCGATATTGCAATGCATGCTTTGAGGATACCTGGCACATCATTAACACAAGCCGTTGAACTGCAAGAAATACTTGAAAAAAGAATTGGTAAAATGCCGGAAGTAGAAAGAGTTTTTGCCAAAATTGGTACCGCAGATGTCGCCACAGATGCAGTTCCACCCAGTGTTGCAGATAACTTTATTATTCTTAAACCTCGTCATCTTTGGCCTGATCCCGACAAGTCAAAAGAACAAATAGTAGAAGAACTGGCCGCTCTGGTTGAAGACATTCCCGGAAATCGCTATGAGTTTTTACAACCCATTCAAATGCGATTTAACGAATTACTGGCTGGTGTGAGAGCAGAGTTAGCCATCAAGGTTTTTGGTGATAATTTTGAAATTCTGAATGATTTGGGCAATACCATTGAACATGAAATATTGACCATTGATGGTGTTGCAGATGTTCAACTTGAGCAAACGACTGGTTTGCCTGTATTTACTATTGTTCCCAAACTGGATCAATTAAGTCAGTATGGTGTCAGTAAATTGATGCTTCAAAAGCAATTGGCAACAGCAATGGGTGGGAAAGTTGCCGGAAAATTTTATCAGGGAGATAGATACGCCGATATTGTAGTTCGCCTTACTGAAGATAAAAGAAATAATATTGATGAGCTGCAAAACTTGCCCATCAAAATTGCCGATAACAGTTATGTTCCGCTAAAAGAACTGGCTGAATTGAAGTTGCTGGAAGGTGTGAATCAGGTTAACCGTGAAAATGGCAAAAGACGAGTTGTTGTTACTGCCAATGTTCGGGGCAGAGATTTGGGTAGCTTTGTTGCTGATATACAACAACTTATTTCTCAGTCTGTTGATATCCCTTCCGGTTACTGGGTTGAATATGGTGGTACTTATCAAAAGCTTGAATCCGCATCCAAACGATTATCAATCGTCATTCCTATAACACTGCTGACTATTACTGGTTTGTTGATACTGGCACTCGGTTCTTTTAAAGATGCCATGATCATCTTCTCTGGTGTACCTTTGGCATTGACTGGAGGTATCGCGGCATTAATGTTACGAGGCATTCCATTCTCAATTTCCGCAGCTGTCGGTTTTATAGCCTTGTCCGGAATTGCTATTTTGAACAGTCTGGTGATGGTGTCTTTTATTCGTGAATTAAGAAGAGACAATTTACCTCTTATCAAAGCAATCATTGAAGGTGCAACAACTCGATTAAGGCCTGTACTAACAACGGCTCTGGTTGCCTCATTAGGATTTATCCCAATGGCTTTAAACACAGGTATTGGATCGGAGGTTCAAAGACCTTTGGCAACCGTGGTTATAGGCGGAATTTTATCATCAACCCTTTTAACTTTGGTGGTAATTCCAGCCTTGTATAATTTGCTGCACAAAAAAGAGGGATAGTTCTAAGTTCTAAGTTCTAAGTTCTAAGTTCTAAGTTCTAAGTTCTAAGTTCTAAGTTCTAAGTTCTAAGTTCTAAGTTCTAAGTTCTAAGTTCTAAGTTCTAAGTTCTAAAACAATATGCCAAAACGTCATTCCCGCGAACGCTGGAATCCA
>JAOUOC010000286.1 GCA_029880585.1 Gammaproteobacteria bacterium | reverse complement strand
TCTTAAATCAGAATTGCTTACTTCTATTTCAAATGCTTTCAAAAAAGACTCAAATAAGCTCTCTTTTTTGCCAGCCTCCCAATATAATTCATTTAAATTTACATGCGATTCAACATATCCCGGATTGAGTTTAATGGCTTCCGAATAAAAACTAATCGCAATCTCAAGCTCACCAATGTCTGAATAAGCATTCGCCAAATTATGAGACAACTGGTAATTAGCAAGGCCAAATTGCATTGCTTTCTTATACTGTTCAATGGCCTCATGGGATCTGCCGGATATTCGTAAACATAAGGCATAGTCATGTATTGAATCTACACTATCTGGATTTTGTTGAAGAATCTGCTCAAAAATAGGTAGTGCTGCTTTATGCTTGTCAGTATGCAGAAATATTAATGTTTTCTGTCTTAATATTTTAATATCATTGGGGAATTTTTTTAACGCTGATTCAACCGAATTTAGCGCCAGAACATATTTTGTTGAAAATATATACGCTTTTATCAAGTTTAAATATGCATCAAGATAGTCTTCTTTCTGATTTATGGCTTCTTTATAACATTCGATCGCTTGATTGATTTTTTGCTTTTCTTTTAGAGCGGCTCCCAAATTGTTGTATACATGAGGCTGTTTATTATTGATTATTAATGATCGTTTCATAAATTTTATTGCATCATCGGTTTTTTTCTGTTGAAAAAATACCAAACCGAGCAACTGACAGGCATTAGGGTCTTTTGGATTAACTTTTAATTGTTGAAAAAATAAATTCTCTGCGCGATTTAAATCACAATTTTGAAATGCCGAAATACCTTGCTGCAAGTAATCTTTTACCACCTGTTAATACCTATTTTATTTGCTTTTGTCCTCTTATACACCAAGCCACAGGTAATTGTCCATCATTGAACGAAATTGATTTAATCTCGATATCATTTATCTTATTAAACTTTAATATCTCTGTTATTTCATTAATATTGTTTTCTGATAATGCTGCTTTTCTCATTTCAATTAACCGACTTTTTGATTTTTTTATGTCATCATCCATAGCCTTTAGCCAATTAATGATATCTCGTTGATGGTAATTCTTGTAATTATTAATTAATTTTTTAAGTCCATAAAACAAATGACAATGCAATCCAAATTCATTTTTGCTAACATATTCTTCTAATTTTTTTTCTACCGTTATAAATTCTTCCTGAACATCTTCTTTTCCTCTCAGCTCGTTATCAAAAAGGCTATTAGCAATTTTTATCCCTTTATCAATAAACTCTGTTTTTTCAATTAATTCTATCCCTTGAAGTTCAGCTTTGTTTTTGCTGTCAATATAGCCACCTCTATAATGACATAAAAATGTTAAGGTACCACTGTTTACTAATAACCTACTGGCTTCAGCAAAAGCTTCTTTACCAGCATATTCAATACCAAACTGACTCACAATATGTTGAAAAAATTCAGAATTCAGCGGTATTTTATTAGCTTCACTGACAATAATATCTACATTTTTAATTCTTTGTTTTTGCTGTTCCAAAGCAATTTTTGAAATATCCTGAGCAAACAAATTAAATTTTGTCTTATCCGTTAAATTGGCAAAAATTGAACCAGCACCACTTGCAATATCCAATATATAATCTTTTTTATTAAATTTCGCAAAAATATGAGTCCAAAACTCGGTAAGTCCGGGATGTTTTTTACCAGACTTGTCGACAAAAACTTCGGCACTTTTGCCTTCATTTTGCCAATAATCTGACCATTGTTTTTCTTTGCTCATGGATTAATCTCAAAACTGATAATTTACTTATTTAATATTTTGTTTTTGTTCTGGTATTAAAAAAATCTGAAAATAAAAAAGGTGAGCCGAAGCTCACCTTTACAAACACACTACTCTTCTTTAGAAAGTTGCTGTGAACTTCACAAAGAAAGTACGACCGAATACGTCGTAAGTTGCAGGGTAAGTGTTTGCTTGCTCGTCGTTTGCACCAATTACTGGAGGCTCTTCATCGATCAAGTTATCAATACCCGCAGTTACACGGTAAGAGTCAGTGATGTGGTAAGTACCTGAAACATCCAGATAGCTAGTACCATCAATGGTTTCAACAGTGTAATCTGTACCATCATCATCATCATTTACTTCACCGATGTATCTCCATGTAGCTCTGGCAGAAATGTCATCTTTAGACCAGCTAAAAGTTAACAAATGCTTGTACTCAGGCGTTGGCTCACCACAAATAGCACCAAACAGACCAGCACAATCAACTACGTTACTACCATCAAAAGCTTGGAAGCTGCTTTCATCAGTTAAAGTAGCAACATAATTTATTTTAGCTTCACCACCAGCCATATCCATGCTGTACTCTGCAATGATATCAAAACCGGTTAAAGCTATAGATGCTACGTTTTGAGACAACACTTCAACATAGTCAATTGTTCCATCTGCACGACGGTTGATTACGTTACAGAAATCTGAATTTTGGCCACCAAGAACTGGGTCAAGGTAACAGTTTTGCATGATGTTAGCTACACCACCGCCAAATCCTGTAACAGCATCTTCAATTTCAATGTCAAAGTAGTCAAGACTAATCGATAAGTTGTCGTTAGGAGTTAATACCACACCAAATGTCACTGTTTCAGCTTCTTCTTCTTGTAGAAGTGGGTTACCACCGAAGATACCTCTGATCTGACCGGCTGGTGGAGCAATTGCTGGAGTAAATACTGAACCAGCTGGTACACCTGTTGCTTCACAAAGCGCTCTTAATTCAGCAGTTTGACCTCCAGCTGGTGTATCAGATGAACAAGGATCTAAAGCACCAGGGAAACCTTCAGCTTGAGGTGCGAACAACTCAGCAATGTTAGGTGCACGAACAGCAGTGTTATAACCACCTCTGAACCTTACTATATCGTTCATTTCAAATGAAGTAGAGAACTTCATACTGTCTACGCTACCTACAGTAGAATAATCAGCAGAACGGAATGCAACTTCAATATCCCAGTTGTCCATTATAGGCAAGTATGCTTCAACGAAGAACTCGTCAACATCATAAGCACCTTTCAGACCAGGAGCACCGTTAAAACCAGCAATAGTTCCGGCAGCAAGATCCTGAGAAGGAACAAACTCAAAAGAGTTATCAATGCTTTCAAAACCAGCAGCCACCTGAACATCACCACCAGCTAATCGGCCAAGTGACCCATTAATGGCAAAAGACATGATAT
>JAOUOC010000285.1 GCA_029880585.1 Gammaproteobacteria bacterium | reverse complement strand
TTGTTTACCACCACGATTACTAAAATCAGCGGTGATCACCAGTTTGCTTTTACAATCGATAATTCTACCTGCCAAAGCATCCGCACTGAATCCGCCAAATACCACCGAATGAACCGCGCCTATTCTGGCACAAGCTAACATCGCATAAGCAGCCTCAAGAATCATCGGCATATACAAAGTCACTCTATCGCCTTTTACTACACCCAGTTTTTTTAATACATTAGCAAATCGACTGACTTCTTTATGGAGTTCGGCATAAGTCACTTTTTTGGAAATAGAAGGATCATCGCCTTCCCAGATAATGGCTGTTTGATCGGCTTTATCTTTGAGGTGTCTATCAACACAATTGGCACAGACATTCAGACTGCCATCGTAATACCATTTAATATGCAGATCATCTTTAGCGTAGGAAACATCCTTAACCTTGGTGAAAGGCTTTATCCAGTCAATTCGCTTGCCCTGCTCCGCCCAAAAACCTTCGTTATCTTCTATGGACTTTTTGTACAGTTCAAAATATTGAGATTCGTTAAGATAGGCTTTGGCTTCAACAGATGCCTTAACTGGATAGGTCTTGATATTCATTTGGGATTTCCCTTTATCGTTCTCTGTTTTGTCTTTTGGAGACAGATTAAATTCTTATTCGGTCAATGATAAAACGATACGAGGGTTTAGTTCAAGTTGGAAAACAATCCTTACTCGCAGCTCTTATTTCATTATTAGGCTCAATTCGTTTGTAATACTCTCTGGAACCTGGATGTCCATATTCTTCTGTATCTAGAGCAACGCCATAGTAGCTGTTATCTGATTCAAAAATTAACATAAAGATATAATGTTCTGAACTTACAACAAAACCATAATCATTTTTGGCAATAATGTTATATTTTTGAGTTGGCATTGAAAAAGCTTCATTAGTTTTCGTTTCAGTTTTCCACTCTGACATATAGCTACATGTTTTTTCATTATGATATGTAATGTAATGGTGACCTAATATCTTTGACAAATCTTGAGTAAATTCAACATCTTCTTTTAAATTTTCACCAATCCACTTTAAAGTTTTCTCCTTATCCGAAACCCATGTCCCATTAAGTTCATATGCACTGATGTTAGAGCATAAAAACAATATAACAAAAATAAGATATTTCATTTTATCTCCCTGATTAACCTGAATAACTGTTTGTATACCTATTTCACTATAGAAATGGTGTTACCATCTACCTTCCATAGCATCTTGTTCTCGGTTGTCATAACATAAAGTGGCACATCATGCATCAAGCTTAAATACACATGAACCGCATTTGGAGTTGGCTCAACGATATGTGACAACGTTAAACCGACCACACCTTCAGCTTTTTGCAGAATAATACAAGATTTTGACAATGCTTTACTCTCCAATATTTTGTCGCCAGATTCATTCAATGTGAACTTATAATTACCACCAGCCATTATCTTATTTGCTTCAGTTGTCGCTGCAAGTAAATACACAATAGTATGATTCTGAATAACATCCTCATCAACCATCTCAAACTTAAATGCTACCGTATTATATCGTTCTGAACATCTCATAAATTCGCTTTTTAGTGCTGTTTGTCTGGCGACAAATAAAGATTTTTGATTATCTGTAAGGTCAAAGCCATTCTCAGGATTAACATAAGATTCCTCAAGAACCTTATTGAATTTGCTTTTCACCTGATGTAAACCCTTTAATTTCCCATTAACCTCACCGATAAAAGTCACTTGCATTTTATCGGTTAATTCATCTTTTTCACTATCTTTCTCTACAATCCATCCTTTTAAGCGCTTATCTTTTTGTAAAACACCTTTTTCAGCAAGAAAATCAGTAACCACCCACGCAGCTATATCCTGAAAGTATATTTCAGTTCCAAACATTTCAGACAGTGCAACTGGCATTTGATATTCTTCAGGGATTGTTCTTGCTATTCGATATGGGTCGTGTTCTTCTTCAGATGAGCTATTATTTTTTGTAGATTGAGTCGTGCTACAACTAAATAACAATAGAAATGAAATTGTAGTTAATATTTTTGTCATGATTGAAATCCTTTATTGTGTTATTTTTTATAGTTCAATATTAAAACGATACGAGGATAAAGTTCAAGTTGGAGTCTTCAATCCATTAATTATTTACTATGAACCCTCTGTATTATTTTATTAGCCGGATCAGATTCATCAATTTCAATAGGCGAGTAAACAACAAAAGCAATTATAAAAACCAAGCCCAAAAGTAGTGAAACCCATGAAAGAGTACATATGACCCAAACTGTAAAAATTAACAAAGGAAACCAAATGATGCTCAATATGAAATCAACAATCCAGCATAATAATTTTAAAAAAACATTATCTTTCTTTATGAACGAGCCTTGCTTATAACGAGCACCACAATTTCTACATCTAACATTTATTCCTAATAGCAAAGTTAGCTTCGATTGCCAGTCGATTCTGGCTCTGTTGCAAACCGTACATTTCATCCATCAAACCCCTTATACTTTTATAATTGACTCACCGCCCTATTAATATTCTCTCTGGCAGCTTGTTCGAATTTATCTTTAAAAAAATCAAAATGATAAATACTGTCTAGGGACAAGAAAGATTCAAGGATCGCTTTTCTCTTTTTACGATAAATCATCCATGGCACCAATTTATATTCCTTACGAATATTCTTTTCAAATTCATCATATACGTGAGCTGGTGTTCCAAGAATAGAAAGGTCAATATCAACAATTAACTTTTCATCTGTTTTATCAACATTAACATCATGCAAAGTTGCCATAATCAAACTGTAAACCCTTTCTACGCCTGCCTGGTCGTAATTATTTGCTAATAAAAATTCTTTTGACCATTCTGCACTATCAAGTTCATTAGTTGATGAAAAAGGTTTGTAAATAGCATCATGAAACCAGATTGCCAATTCCAGCTCATATGGGTTTTCAGACAAATCAATTACTTCATCAAGATGTCTCAACATGGCATTAATATGTTCAGTTGTATGATAATGACGATGTTTTTCAGAATATGATTTGCAGAGAGATTCATAACATTCAATTGAAGAAGACAAACCTGAATTTGCCATTAAATTTTTCCATCGTTCTTTTGTCATATCAAACTCTTGGAGCGTCGTCTTTTCGTAAGCCTATTGCCTGAAGTAAATTTTTACCCGCTAACACAATATAAAGCCAAGCCTTTTTCCAT
>JAOUOC010000059.1 GCA_029880585.1 Gammaproteobacteria bacterium | reverse complement strand
TATTCTGGCTGCCAAGGCAAGTCTGGTGAGTAGTGGTGATGTGGTCATTAACATTAATGACGATGCTGACAAAAAAGTGACCACTTCTGCGGGTGGAAAATTATTAGGCGCATTGGCCAATATTGGCGTGTTTGTTCCTTCTGCCTGTGGTGGTGGTGGAACTTGTGGTCAGTGTAAGTGTAAAGTTTTATCTGGTGGTGGTTCTTTATTACCTACCGAAGAAAGCCATATTAACAAACGTGAAGCAAGAGAAGGTTATCGTTTGTCCTGCCAGGTTAATGTTAAGCAGGATATGGATATTGAATTACCTGAAGAAGTCTTTGGTGTAAAAAAATGGGAATGTGAAGTCATTTCCAATGACAACAAGGCAACCTTTATCAAGGAATTAAAGCTGAAATTACCAGAAGGTGAAAGCGTTCCATTTAAGGCAGGAGGTTACATTCAAATTGAGTGTCCGCCTTACAAACTCAAATACAGTGAGTTTGATATTGATAAAGAATATCATTCTGACTGGGATCACTTTAAATTATGGGATGTGGAATCTGAAGTTAAAGAGCATGTCACTCGAGCCTATTCAATGGCCAATTATCCGGAAGAAAAAGGCATTATCATGCTGAATGTACGGATTGCCTCGCCACCGCCCAGAAACATGACTTTACCAGCGGGTAAAATGTCATCCTATATTTTCAATTTAAAAGCTGGAGACAAGGTGACCATTTCCGGTCCTTACGGTGAGTTCTTTGCCAAGGATACAAAAAATGAAATGGTCTTTATTGGTGGTGGTGCCGGAATGGCGCCAATGCGATCACATATTTTTGACCAGCTTAAACGCCTCAATAGCGACAGAAAAATCACCTTTTGGTATGGTGCCAGAAGCAAGCGTGAAATGTTTTATGTTGAAGATTTTGACATGCTAGCCAGAGAAAATAAAAACTTTGAATGGCATACAGCCTTATCCGATCCATTACCGGAAGATAATTGGGAAGGTTACACTGGTTTCATTCACAACGTACTGCATGATGAGTATTTGAAGCATCATGAATCACCGGAAGATTGTGAATATTATATGTGTGGACCACCGATGATGAATGCGGCGGTAATCAAAATGCTCGAGGATTTGGGTGTTGAACGAGACAATATCTTCCTGGATGATTTTGGGGGCTAAAATTTCTGGAGAACAAGGTTACTAGTTTCGAGTTACGGGTTTCGAGAAAAAATAAATCGCTTCCTGAGCTTGTCGAAGGATGTCATTATGGCGAACAAGGTGAATTGCGAAGCAAGAGAAGGCAGCCTGGGCTGGGCCATAATCCATAGAAATGTAAAAGAAGGCGGATTAACCAAGTGTTACCCGCCTTTTTTGTTTTTGACATTCGTTGCCAGAAAATTAAAATTGTTATAACCTAGCTTGGTGTAAAAAAATAATAGTCATAAATAACAATACCATTGGGAGTCACAAAATGGATAATTCACCTTACGCACCACCTGAATCTGACGTTCTTAGTAACAACCGTGTTTTAGAGCTTACATTTGCATCTTTAAATATCTGGAGAAAAGTTTATCTGGGGTTAAACTGGTTTATTGTGATCATAATCTCTCTCTTGTTTATGGTTAGTTTATTTGATGGGGCGGCAAAGTCAGGGGATGAAGTTTTCTTATTTATTATTACAGCAATTGTGGCTGGTTTTACTTATTGGACTCATTGGGCAGTGGTGGAAAGGCAAGTTGGTCATATTACAGCAATTTCAATAATCAATTTAATTTTGGGTGGTAATCTTATTTCTTTTTTAATTATGTTGTCGATAAGAAGTATTTCAGTGAAAGAACGAGAGCAATATATTATTGAAGACCAAAACAGTAGGATAGAGCCTACGTTTTGATAGATTAATAATACAGATAGATTAATTTCTTAAAAACAGGAAAAGTTATGGATATATCTTCCGGAATTTCAGGTGGCACTGTTGCAGCGATTGCTTGGAAAACTGATAGCTATCAGGAATGAAATATGGAGTTTTACGTTGGAGGGTATTATTTGATAGAAGGTGCATCCATTGAAAATTGGATGAATAAGGATTTATTACCTTCGCAAATATTTACACCATCTAGCTGCATATGTAATTTACATCCTGAGGATATTTGTCTTTCGTGGGTAACCGATCGAAATGAAACAATAACAGCATACACAAAGAAGCTAAGTATAACTAAGGAACAGTTCGAAGAATTACAAGAGAATATTGATAGTTCATTTAATACCAATAAATATGGTTGGATTCAGATGTTTTTAGAAGTGGATGAGGCCAGAAAGTACTATAAAAAATGGCTTACCAATATCCCGGATATCAAGCTCGTGGCAATTGCCACTTCGAAAGAACATAGAGAAATATTCTTAACAGAAGAAAAATCAGAAGGTGAAAATCTAGGGGCATGCGGAAACTGGCTTATGCTTGAAAAAGGTGTTTCTATAGATATCAACCAAGGTTTGTTGGGGTATGATGTGCTTGGTTTTGATGTGTGTGCGTTCCACTCATTTATCTGTAACTCATTGGAAAATGATTTTGCAGAAAAGTTAGGAATTAAGTTTAATAAATCTGGATTAATTTCAAGCTTTTCAGAAGCGACTATAGCGGCTGATTATGCTCAGAATCCTGACGTAGGAGCGGAGACTGCTCTATGGCAGCCTTGGGCAATTATAGAGCTATCGAAAAATCATTCTGGGAAATGACCCTTCGACAGGCTCAGGGAACGATTTGATTATAATTTTCGCAACTCGCAACTCGCAACTCGCAACTCGCAACTCGCAACTTACCTTTTTCAAAGGATTTCCTCTGTATTTCGTAATTTTGTCTATACTTGATTCAAGAAATGAACAAAAGGTAATGTCATGACAGATCAAAAATATAGACTCATCACTCGCAGTGACTTTGATGGACTGGTTTGTGCCGTTTTATTAAAGCATTTAGATATGGTGGATGAAATCAAATTTGTTCATCCAAAAGATATGCAGGATGGTAAAATCGAAGTGACCAATAGAGACATTTCAACCAATTTACCTTATGTGGCTGGAGTGCATCTGGCTTTTGATCATCATCTGTCAGAAACCTTGAGAAATGAAGAGCAAGAAAATCATATTATTGATCCCAATGCACCATCTGCGGCACGAGTCGTCTGGGATCATTATGGCGGACATAGAAGCTTTCCGGAAAAATGGGATGAAATGATGGAGGCGGTTGATCGCGGTGATTCAGCACAATTTAACCGTGACCAGATTTTAAATCCTGAAGGTTGGGATCTGTTGAATTTTTTAATGGATGCCAGAACAGGATTAGGCCGCTTCAGAGAGTTCCGAATTTCAAATTACAACCTGATGATGGAACTGATAGACCATTGTAAGGATAAAGGTATTGAAGAAATTATGCAGCTTGAAGATGTTCAGGAAAGAGTTGATCTTTATCGACAACAGTTTCCATTGTTTAAAGAGCAACTGGACCGTTGTACAAGAGTACACGACAGATTAATGGTTATTGACCTGCGAGAAGAGGAAGTGATTCATGCAGGCAATCGTTTTGTTATCTATGCGCTAAATCCTGATTGTAATGTTTCTATTCATGTGATGTGGGGATTTCAAAAACAAAATACTGTGTTTGCAACCGGTAAATCTATTTTTAATAAAAGCTCACAGGTTAACATTGGTGAGCTAATGCTGGAATACGGTGGCGGTGGTCATGGTGCTGCCGGTACTTGTCAGGTGGAACACGATCGTTCCGAGCAGGTATTGCAGGCGTTGATTAAAAAAATTAACAACCCATCCGATAGTGAGAGTTTAAAACAGGCTACTTCTTAATTGTTAATTATAAAAAAGCAGCACATTTGATTTAATATCTTGGTAAAATCCGATTTATTTGCAAAAATGCTGCTTTCGATGACAAACAAAATCCTCAGTTTTTTAATTATTGCTTCGTTTCTGATCGGCTGTAATGATAGTGAGCCCGACTATATGCGTCTTGGCGGTTACACCATGGGAACAACCTACCATGTAACGCTTGAAACCAATCCTCAATATGCTGAAGGATTACAAAAAGCAATAGATGAACGATTAGTGCAAATTAATCAGTTAATGTCTACTTATCTGGATGATTCCGAATTATCAGTATTCAATCAAACTCAATCAACAGCATGTTTGCCTCTCTCCTATGACACACT
The DNA here is from genome assembly GCA_029880585.1 of Gammaproteobacteria bacterium. GTDB lineage: Bacteria > Pseudomonadota > Gammaproteobacteria > Enterobacterales > Kangiellaceae > Aliikangiella. Next base: position 7,389 of record JAOUOC010000059.1, on the reverse strand, counting down.
GTTTGTGGTGGGAAGTGCGCTTGAAGTTTCGGTGGTTACCAATGGTAAATTTGACGTTACCCTTGCCCCATTAATTGAAATGTGGGGGTTTGATAAAAAAGAAACCGATAACCAGATCCCGACTCAGGCAGAGATAGATAAAAATTTAAAAAATATCGGCTATCGGAAAATTGATATTGGAGATTTAAATGATCATTGTATTACCAAGGCCATCCCCCAAATATCAATTAATCTTTCAGCTATAGCCAAGGGATATGCCGTTGACCAGATAGCCCTGATTTTGCAGCAAAATCAGATTAAAAATTATATGGTGGAAATTGGTGGAGAAGTTGCCAATAAAGGTGTGAATTCAAAAGGCGAGGATTGGAAAATTGCTATTGAGTCCCCGTTACCCAATCAAACGATTCAACGGGTTATCACGCCAAAGGGAATGGGTATTGCGACTTCTGGTGATTATAGAAATTATTTTGAAAAGAATGGCAAGCGCTATTCACATACACTGGATCCAACAACAGGTTATCCTATAGATCACAACCTTGCTTCAATTACAGTTCTGCATCCTGAAACCATGTTTGCCGATGCTTATGCCACGGCCATGATGGTGATGGGCCCAGAGGAAAGTCTAAAGCTGGCCGATGAATTACAGCTTCCAATTTTTATGTTATTAAAAACAGAAAAAGGATTCGAAGAAGTTTATAATGACCGATTCAAATCTTATCTGATGAAATCAAATTAATTCATTTCTCATCGAGAGGAAAACTCAAAAATGACGGCAAAGCAAAAAACGCAATCATCGCAAAAAATAAAAGTGGGTTTAGCGCAAATAGCACCTGTCTGGTTTAATCGGGATGCGACGCTTGAAAAAGTCATGCAATATGTCAGTGATGCGGCCGATCAGGGTTGCCAATTGGTTGCTTTTGGAGAAGCCATTGTTCCAGGTTATCCCTTCTGGCTTGAATTAACAGGTGGCGCCCAATTTAACAATGCCAAACAAAAAGCTATTCAGGCAGAATATTCTCATCAGGCAGTTCAAATTGAGCGAGGCGATCTGGATTCATTGTGTCAGCTTTGTCGGGAAAAAAATATTTCAGTCTATCTGGGTATTATAGAAAGACCAAAAGACAGAACAGGGCACAGTTTATATTGCAGTATTGTTTATATTGACCGAGATGGAAAAATTCAATCTGTACACCGTAAGTTAATGCCAACCTATGAAGAGCGTTTAAGCTGGTCACCTGGCGATGGTCATGGCTTGGTAACCCATTCGTTGGAAGCTTTTACCGTTGGCGGACTGAATTGCTGGGAAAACTGGATGCCATTAGCCAGAGCATCACTTTATGGTCAGGGTGAAGATCTACATGTCGCCATCTGGCCTGGTAACTATCGAAATACTTTTGATTTAACACCGGTTATTGCCAAAGAAGGACGATCTTATGTGATGTCAGTTTCAGGATTAATGCACACTGATCACTTTGCTGATTTGATTGATGATATGAAAGAGCTTGAAGGAATGAATCCACAATATCTGGCAGATGGCGGTTCCTGTCTGGCTGCACCTGATGGTAGTTGGGTGATTGAACCGCAATCTGAAAAAGAAGGTTTGTTTGTGGCTGAAATCGATCATCAAATTGTTCGGCAGGAAAGACAAAATTTTGATGCTGCCGGACATTATTCACGCCCTGATGTAACGCAATTAATTGTTAATCGAAAACGCCAATCGACGGTTAAGTTTGAGGATTAGAAGCGGGAGCGATAAGATTTTGTAGGTTGGGTTAGCTTGCGTAACCCAACATCCGATTGGATTATTTATGTGTTGGGTTACGCAAGCTAACCCAACCTACTTTCTCCTGATTAGGCTATGGAACTATTTGTAATCACATTTATCATCATGCTTATCGTCATTGTTATTATGGCGATTGGCTATATTTTTCAAAAAAAGAAAATAAAAGGCAGTTGTGGCGGTATTGCAGAACTGGGGCTGGAAAAGGTTTGCGACTGCGAAGAGCCCTGTGAAAAAAGAAAAGCAATGTTAAAAAGGCTCGAACAGCAAAAAATTGATATTAAAACTATTGAAGAAAAACAAAAATAATCTTCATTATCCTATATCCAAAAGATATGTAATTTCCTTATATAACATGGCAGCTTGAGCAATTTGGTCTATACTGTATAAATAAAAATTTAAGTAATAATAAGTTAATAGATAAAAAATATAATCGGACCAGAAAATCATTTGATATGGATAAAATAAAAACCAGAGCAGCTATAAATTTTTTTATATCAAAATCCCGCTTTTTGATTTTATTTTTTAGTATGATTTTGATAAATACGGCGTCAGTTTATGCTGGGCAAACTATTGATATCAGCAAATTTCAATCTGATCAACCAATCGGTCAATTGCTCTATTTTCATGAAGATAAAGGTAATAATAAGAAAATAGAAGATATACTGGATTTTAATAGACAGGATTGGTCAGAAATTAAAACCCCAATACCTAATTATGGATTTGTCACTGCAACTCATTGGTTAAGGCTGGATATTACAAATTCATCCGCTAATATGGCAAAAAACTTTTTAACAGTATCCAATCCATCACTTGATCTGATTGAGTATTATCAGGTAAGTAACAAAAAAATTGTAAAAAATCTGGTAATGGGTGACAGGCAAAACTTTAATGCGCGGCCAATTTCTACTCACGATTTTGTGATTCCTGTTGAACTGAATGCCGGCGAAACCGCCAATATTTATTTCAGAATAAAAAATGATGGCGCCATGCAATACCCCGTTTACCTGCGACAAATTAGTGATCATGTTCAGGCCGAGCAAAGTCAATTGTTTGCCTGGGGAATTTATTTCGGAATTATGTTGATCATGATGCTGTACAACATAGTTTTGTATATTGCTATAAAAGATATTGGTTACTTTTTTTTCTCATTGTCTCTTTTGGGAAGTATTCTTTTCCAGTTAGCATTAAGCGGATTTGGGTTTACTTACGTGTGGAGCAATACACCTCAAGTTAATGCATGGATGATACCTTTCTCAAATTCATTATTTCAGGTAGCCAGTTGTGCTTTTATATTAAATTTTCTGGGTATAGAGAAAAAAAACAAAATTCAATACAACGTTTTAATATCGTTGATTGTAATTTTGACACTTATAGGTTTTGCAAGTTTTGTAATGCCCTATAGCAAGATGGTGGTTATCACAACTTTCTTTACGCTACCTTTTGCAATAATTGCTTTTATAATCAGTGGTCTTGCCTTGATGAGAGGTATCAAGTTTGCCCGATTTTTCCTGATGTCCTGGGCTATTTTGGGAGCATTTTCGTTAATGTTGGCAATGGAAAAAATAGGCATTGTACCGAGAAACTTTTTTACAGAATACGGCATGCTTTTTCAAAATGTTATCGCTACCTTGCTATTGTCGTTGGCGCTTGCAGACAGGATCAATATTGAGAAAAAACAACGGTTGTTGGCTGAACAGGAAGCCAGTGAGCAAAAACAAAAATTTTTACGCCTGACGGTGGAAAAACAGGAACGGGAACTTCAGGCTCAGTATGACATTATTGATGCCAACAAAAAAATGCTTGAAGCATTAAATGAAACCAAAATGAAAAGTAACTTTTTGGCTACCATGAGCCATGAAATAAGAACGCCGTTACATGGCATTATCGGTATTTCTGAAATGATGGAAGAAGGCAAGCTATCAGCAAAGCAACAACAACAAGTTACCATGATTAAAAATTCAGGCAGTGCTTTATTGGGATTAATTAACGATGTGCTGGATTACTCCAAAATTGAAGCAGGTAAAATGGAAATTGAGGCGCATGATTTCCACTTGAATAACCTGTGTCAGGAAACGGTTGATAACTTTTACTCCATTGCCAAAAATAAATCACTGGTCATTACCCTTGATATCCATATAGATACGCCTACCTATATCACCGGAGATTCAAATCGTTTACGGCAAATTATGTTGAACTTGATCAGTAATGCGATAAAGTTTACCGAGGCGGGCAGCATCAGTGTTTTAGTGGAAAATATTGAAAGTGAATATGAGCCAGATTCCGGTTATTTACTCAAGTTTGAAATTGTAGATACAGGTATTGGTATTCCGAAAAAAATTCAGAATCAATTATTTGAAAAATTTTCACAAGCAGATACTTCCACTACAAGAAAATATGGTGGATCCGGTTTAGGATTGAGTATATGTAAAAGTCTTGTAAAATTAATGGGCGGTGAAATCGGTGTAAAAAGTAGCAAGGGACAGGGGTCAACTTTCTGGTTTACCATTCGGGCTAAAGATGCCTCTGAAAACTTTATTGAACAGTATCTGAAACCGGAGACAGGAAAAAGCCGGGTAGAGTTACTCGATCATTACAAGATGCTGTTTAAAGATAAGAATATTCTGATCGCGGAAGATAACAAGGTTAATCAGGTGGTGATCAGAAATTTAATCAAAAAAATGGATATTAATTACCACATTGTTGAAGATGGTCAACAGGCTTATGATTATGTTTGTGAAAATCATGGCAAGGTAGATCTGATTTTAATGGATTGTGAAATGCCGGAACTTGATGGTTATGAGGCAACTGTTTTAATCAGAAAATGGGAAGAGGAAAAACAGCTAAAAAGGCTTCCTATTGTTGCTTTAACGGCGCATGCATTGGAAGAACACAAGAAAAAATCACTAGAGGTGGGTATGGACGATCATATTTCAAAACCTCTGGATATTAAAAATTTCTGCCAGTCATTAGCAAAATTATTTGATATTGAAGAATAATCCTGTTTATTGCGGATGGGTTTTACTGATCCGGCAAAAAGCATTCAATACGCTTTGGCGAGAAATAATTCCCACCAGCACGTCTTTTTCCAGTACCGGATACATTCTCACTCCATCTTTTAAAAATCTTTCAGCCAGATCGGTTATATTATCGGTTGGATGAGCCGTTTTTAAATCGGTAGACATACGATCCCGTACCAAATCACCATAATCCTGATTGTAAACAGCACTTAAAACGGTGTGCATGCAATCTTTTTCTGACAGGTAGCCAATCAGTCTGTTGTGATCATCCAGAACAGGCGCACCAGACAAACGATATTCAAGCAAGGTTTGCGCTGCTTCAACAATGTCTACATCCGGCTTGAGTGTAATCATTGCCGAGGTCATATAATCTCTGGCCGTTACTGATGATAGCATGTGCGTTCTCCTGTTAGTTTGACTGGTTGTCAGTTTTTTATTTATACATTATCAATCATAGATTATTTTTTACCACATCTGCCAATTCTTTTGTCAGCTTTTCAATCTGTGCCTGATCTTCGCCTTCAATCATCACACGAATGACCGGTTCAGTGCCAGATGCTCTTAATAATACACGTCCAGTATCGGCCAATTCAGCTTCAACCGCCTTGATCGCGCTCACTATTTTATCATTTTGCATTGGGTCAGATTTTTTAGAGATTCGAACATTGATCATATGTTGCGGGTATTTTTGTATATCCTGACAAAGCTCTTTTAACGTCTTGTTTTCGTACACCATGACTGCCAGTACTTGCAAGGCAGAGATAATCGCATCACCGGAAGTGTTTTTGTCCAGACAGATAATATGGCCGGATGATTCGCCACCAAATTTCCAGTCATTTTCCTGTAGCATTTCCATCACATAACGATCACCGACATTGGCACGTTTGAAAGGAATACTTTCTTTTGCCAGCGCTTTTTCAAGTCCAAGGTTTGACATTAAGGTTCCGACCACCCCGCCATTTAAAACGCCTCTATTTTTGGCATCTTTGGCAATGATATACAGCAGTTCGTCACCATCAACCACACGGCCATCACTGTCCACCATAATCAATCGGTCAGCATCGCCATCAAAGGCAATTCCCAGGTCAGCCTGTTCTTCTTTTACTTTTGCAACAATAGAATCCATGCTGGTTGCGCCACAGTTTTCGTTGATATTCAAACCATCTGGATTGTTGTGAATAGGGATCAATTTAGCATCAAGCTCTCTGAAAACTTTTATGCCAATGGAGTAGGCTGCGCCATTAGCGCAATCAATAACAATTTTCATTCCATCCAGAGAGAAGTTGGTTGGCACTGTAGCCTTGCAGAATTCAATGTATCGACCTGCTGCAGTTTTTACAATTTTGGCCTTACCCAGTTTGTCGGACGAAACGCATGTCATCGGTTCCTTGATCTGTTTTTCTATTGCCAGCTCAAGTTCATCAGGTAATTTAAAACCATCAGGAGAAAAGAATTTAATCCCATTGTCCATGTAAGAATTATGAGAAGCAGAAATGACAATACCTGCGGCAGCACGAAAGGTGCGAGTCAAATAGGCAATACCAGGTGTTGGCATGGGGCCTAACAATTGTACATTCATCCCGGCGGCCGTAATGCCAGATTCCAGGGCAGATTCAAACAAATAGCCGGATATGCGGGTGTCTTTACCAATGACAATGCGGTCACTGCGTCCGTTTTCTCCCAAAACCTTGCCGACTGCCCAGCCGAGTTTTAATACAAATTCAGGTGTAATTGGATATTCACCCACCTTGCCACGAATGCCATCTGTGCCAAAAAATTCTCTTTTAGACAAAACCGTCTCCTTCTTATTTTTACTTCAATTACTGCTATTCTTTCTAAAATTATCTTTTACTGCATTTCCAAAAATATTTTTTTAACATCGCAAGTTTCTTTTACATCATGCACGCGCACAATGTTGGCGCCATTTTGCATGGCAATTAAAGCCACTGCAAGACTTCCTGCCAATCTTTCTTCCACTTCCTTGCCAGTCATTTCACCAATCATCCGTTTGCGAGACATGCCCACCAGCAAAGGCTTTTGTAATTTCTTAAAAACATCCAGATTGTTTAACAGAGCTACATTATGACTCAGGTTTTTGCCAAAGCCAAATCCGGGGTCAATACTAATCATTTCTGCATTAATGCCGGCTTTGACACAGGCTTTAATTCTTTGTTCAAGATATTGATAAACTTCTTCCACCACATTGTCATATTGTGGGTCATTTTGCATGCTGCGTGGTTGGCCTTGCATATGCATCAGGCAAACGGGTTTGTTATATCTTGCCATTACTTCCATTGCGCCAGGTAAGCTTAATGCGCGCACATCGTTAATCATATCTGCACCGGCTTGTATGGCCTGTTCCATCACTTCCGGTTTGCTGGTATCAACCGATACGGTTATTCCTTCGCATTTTAGTGCGGTAACCAGCGGAATTACCCGATCAATTTCTTCCTGTACACTCACATCGGCTGCGCCCGGGCGGGTGGATTCTCCGCCAATGTCGATGATGTCAGCACCTTCGGCCACCATTTGTTCGGCTTTGTTAATCGCCATTTCAAGGTGGGTGTATTTTCCGCCATCAGAAAAGGA
>JAOUOC010000007.1 GCA_029880585.1 Gammaproteobacteria bacterium | reverse complement strand
ATTTTCAAAAGAAGCTATAAAAGGTCCTGTTTTTACAGACTATGGTCCTGTATTTAAGGCGGAAGACAGAGACAGACCTCTAAAGAAAGATTTTACTTACAAGGTGGTGTTTGATGTAACAAAAACCGGCAATGAGCTTGACCAATTAAGCAGAAGATTAGAAAGTGTTGCCCGATTTATCAATATGCATGCTCTCAATGGTGTGAAACTGGAAAATATGGATATTACTGTTGTACTACATGGCGCGGCCACTAAAGATGGTGTAAATCATCAGGCTTATCAAAAGAAACATAAATCAGACAATCCAAATCTTGACCTGATAGAACAACTTCATTCGAAGGGTGTTAAATTCTATGTGTGTGCTCAAAGTGCTTATTTTTATGGGTTTGAGAAAAAAGATTATGTACCGCAAGTCAAGATTGCATTGTCGGCCATGACTACTTTGGCTGAACTTCAATCTGAAGGGTATGCGTTGTTGCCTTGATTGCTTAAAACGTTCTTGACAACTTGTCAAGAATAAGTCTATAGTAACCATGTGATGATTTTAAACTAAATCATATGATTGTGAATGTAGGTCACTATGAAAAAAGTGCAAGTAGGAGAATTTAAGGCCAGATTTTCCGATATTATCAAGCAGGTTAAAGAGGAGGGGCAGGAGTATCTCGTGAGTTATGGGAAAAGAAAAGAAGCTGCTGCAGTATTAATTCCGGTTGATAAATACATAGCGTTAAGTGAAAAAAGGAAATTTGGATTGCTCGAAAACAAGGGAAGTTTTTCTCTTGCCTCTAATTTTAAAATGGATGATGAAGAATTTTTATCATCATGAGATTATTGATAGATACACATATTTTCCTGTGGTTGATTTTCTCGCCTACTAAAATATCCAGACATATTTTGGATATTTTAGAAGACCCATATAATGAGGTTTGTTTATCGAGTATTTCTCTGTGGGAAATATCTTTGAAATACTCTTTGGGAAGGCTATCACTCAGTGATGCAAAACCAGAAGATTTTCCAGAACTTGCTTCAAAAATGGGGATAAATTGCATTCCACTGGATGCTCAGGTTAGTTCTTCATTTCATAATTTGCCACGTTTGGAGCATAAAGACCCTTTTGACAGAATGTTGGTATGGCAGGCTATAACCGGAGATTATAATTTGGTTTCTATGGATGGAGATATGTCAAAATACGAATCTTACGGTTTAAAATTACTTTAATCATTTTCCAGCTTGTTCTTCACCTCAATCCACTTAGACATATATTGGGTACTTTTCATGGTGTGATGGTTTAACATTGCACCAATGAAGTTTTGCTGTCTATGTTGAGTCAGGTTATTTTGTAACAGAGAAATCTTCGCAATCAATTCTTTACCCAATTTTTCCCCTTCATAGCGATCTTTCAATAATGGTTGAATTGCTTGTTGGTTTTTATTCCACAAATTTTTGTTTTGATAGAGTTCAACAGCATTCCTGGCAATTGATTCTACATCATTGGCAATCAGTCCTGGCCAGGGTAAATCACCTGTCATGCCTTCAGCGCCGATATCTGTAGTAACTATCGGCGTACCACATTGCATGGCATCTATAAACTTGCCTTTTATCCCGGCGCCAAATCGTAGGGGAGACAAACATACTCTGGCATTTCTCATCACTTCATTTACATCTTCAGCCCAACCCTTAACTAAAAAGCCATTTTTCGGATTATTCAGTTGCGTTGCTTTTTTCGGTGGATAGGAACCATAAATATGACATTCAGTTTCCGGTAATTCTTTTCTGATCAATGGCCAGATAGATTGTAAATAAAGTACACCATCCCAATTGGGTTCATGGCGAAAGTTGCCAATGGTGACAAAATGATTTCTCTGTTCGAAGTCTGGAGAATCACTATCCAATTTTTTCAGGTCGAGCATAAAGGGTAGATGATGTATGTGTGAGTCAGAAATTTGAAAATGATTTTGTAGAAGTGTAATTTCATAATCTGAAATAATCAGTGACAGATCACTGCGATAAATTGCTGCAATTTCTCTTTTAGCCAGATCACTAGAAAGCAAATCTGAAATTTCAAATTTCAGATCCTGTTTTATTGCTTTATGTCTTGCATTTCTCAGGCTTTGCAGATCTTCGGTATCCAGAATTCTGAGTGCTTGCGGACAAGCTTGTTCTACTCGCCAACCAAACTGTTCTTCCATCATAAAACGATCAAACATGACTATGTCAGGTTGGAGTTTGCTAACCCAATCATCAAAAGAAGAATCATTGAGCTGAATTTCTGCAGTTTCGATTTCTTCAAGACTTAAATCAATCATATGTTCGGTTTTTTGCGCTGGCGTGGCAAAGGTCACTTGCCAATTCTGTTGTTTGAAGAGCCTTAGCAATGAAAGCATATGGCTACCAGCAGCAGATGACTTTGGTTCTGGCCAGACATAACCTATGACTAAAACTTTTACACTCACCCGATCAATTTCCCAAAAGTTCTTTTAAAAATCTACCGGTATGAGAGATTTTGCTTTGTGCTACGGTTTCGGGAGTTCCTTCTGCAATAATTTGCCCACCCTTATTGCCACCCTCAGGGCCTAGATCGATGATCCAGTCAGCTGTTTTTATTACATCCAGATTATGCTCAATAACCACAATGGTATTACCATGGTCTCTGAGTTTATTGAGTACCGCCAGTAACTGTTTAACATCGTGGAAATGTAGTCCTGTTGTAGGCTCGTCCAGAATATAAATTGTTTGGCCAGTATCTCTTTTGCTTAATTCGCGCGATAATTTGACTCGCTGCGCTTCGCCTCCTGACAAGGTGGTGGCAGACTGGCCAAGCTTAATATAGGACAGACCAACATCCATCAAGGTTTTAAGTTTTCTGGCAATAACCGGAATGGCATCAAAAAAATCTACAGCATCTTCTACCGTCATTTCCAGTACCTGATGAATGTTTTTTCCCTTGTAGATGACTTCCAGGGTTTCTCTGTTGTATCGCTTGCCTTTACAGACATCACATGGCACATAAACATCTGGCAAAAAGTGCATTTCAACTTTAATCACGCCATCTCCCTGACATGCCTCACATCGTCCTCCTTTGACATTAAAGCTGAAGCGTCCGGGTTTATAACCTCTAGATCGTGCCTCTTGAGTGCCAGCAAATAATTCTCTAACAGGCGTAAATATGCCAGTGTAAGTGGCAGGATTGGAGCGCGGTGTTCTGCCAATAGGGCTTTGATCAATATCGACGACCTTGTCAAAAAACTCCATACCTTCACATTTGTCGTAAGAAGAGGGCTTCAAACTGGTTGCCCGATTCAGTTTGGTTGCTGCAATGGGGTACAAGGTATTATTAATTAATGTAGATTTACCTGAGCCGGAAACACCTGTCACACAGGTCATTACTCCAACTGGTAGTTTCAAAGTGACATTTTGCAAGTTGTTTCCTCTTGCACCACTCAGTAGCAGATGTTGGTTATCTTTAGCGGTATGCCTTTGTTTGGGGATGGCAATTTCCTGCTGACCGGACAAGTATTGGCCTGTTAGAGAGTTTTTATTGTTGAGAATATCATCCAGTTTACCTTGAGCAACAATTTCTCCACCATGAACACCGGCGCCGGGACCAATATCCAGAATATGATCAGCCTGACGTATGGCATCTTCATCATGTTCAACTACAATGACTGTATTGCCCAGATCTCTTAAATGAAATAGTGTTTTCAATAATCTTTCATTATCTCTTTGATGTAAACCAATGGATGGTTCATCCAGTACATACATGACACCAACCAGACCTGCACCAATTTGACTGGCCAATCTTATCCGCTGAGCTTCACCACCTGATAAGGTTTCGGCACTTCTTTCCAGCGACAAATAATCCAGACCGACATTGACCAAAAACTCCAGTCGAGCAACAATTTCTTTTAATATTTTTTCTGCAATTTGTCCGCGCTGACCTTCCAGTTTCAGATCACGGAAAAACATCATGGCCTCATCAATGGCCAAATGGGCAATTTGAGGAAGATTTCTGTCAGCAATCAAAACATGTCTGGCTGATTCCTTTAAGCGAGAGCCTGAACATGAAGGGCAGGATTGAGTCGTCATCAGCTTTTGTAATTCTTCTCTTACCGCAATTGATTCGGTTTCCTTGTAACGCCGCTGCATATTAGGGATTACACCTTCAAAGGTGTGTTGACGGGTCAAAATGTCGCCCCGGTCGTTAACAAAAGTAAAGTCTATTTTCTCTTTACCGCTACCATACAAGATGGCATCTTTTATTTTTTGGTCCAGTTTTTCATAGGGTTCTTCCAGACTAAAGCTGTAGTGTTTGGCAAGAGATTTAAGCATATGAAAATAATAGACATTGCGCTTGTCCCAACCTCTGACAGCGCCACCGGATAATGAAATTTCCGGATTAACGACAACCTGATCAGGATCGAAAAACTGATCAACGCCCAATCCATCACAGGTTTGGCATGCGCCAGCAGGATTATTAAAAGAAAACAATCTGGGCTCAAGTTCTGACAAACTATAGCCACATTCAGGGCAGGCAAACTTTGCAGAAAACAAAATTTCTTCGATGTCGGAATCTTCTTCCATTGGTGCTATTAATGCCAGACCATCGCTTAACTCAAGAGCAGTTTCAAAGGACTCAGCCAGTCGTTGCTTCATGTCGGCCTTTACTTTAAAACGATCAACCACCACTTCAATGGTATGCTTTTTATGAAGCTCCAATGCGGGTACTTCTGTGAGTTCATAAGTTACACCGTTGACCCTTGCTCTTACATAGCCTTTTGCCTGCAACTCTTCAAACAGATGCAAATGCTCGCCTTTACGATTCCTGACCACAGGTGCCAGCAATAACATTTTACTTTCTTCGGGCAGTTCCAAAGTATGATCAACCATTTGACTAACAGTTTGTGCTTCCAGAGCCGCATTGTGTGTCGGGCAAAAGGGAGTGCCAACCCGAGCAAATAATAGTCTTAAATAGTCATAAATTTCTGTTATAGTTCCAACGGTTGAGCGTGGATTATGCGAAGTGGATTTTTGTTCGATGGAAATAGCAGGCGATAAGCCTTCAATATGTTCAACATCGGGTTTTTCCATTAAGGATAAAAACTGTCTGGCATAGGCAGATAAAGACTCTACATAGCGACGTTGCCCTTCAGCATATAAAGTGTCAAAGGCAAGTGAGGACTTGCCTGAACCTGACAGACCAGTAATAACGATCAGCTTGTCGCGAGGAAGTGTAACATCGATATTCTTAAGATTATGCGTTTTAGCACCGTGAACTTCTATATGTTCCATAACTGATTCTGTATAATACCCGATTGAAAAAACAACTGGGTATGATAACTCGTAAAGGGTAGTAAGCGCAAAGATGATTAGTCATTCGGGGATGAATTCAACAGAAAAAAAAGCTGCAATCACACTAAGTAGTGTTTTCGCATTACGAATGCTTGGGCTTTTTATGCTGTTACCAATTTTTAGTGTAATCGGTCAGCAACTGCAAGGTTATACGCCTGCCTTGATTGGTCTGGCAATAGGTGCTTATGGTTTAACACAAGCGGTTTTTCAAATACCTTTTGGTTGGTTGTCTGATAAATATGGTCGCAAACCCATAATTCTGATGGGGCTTAGTCTGTTTGTCATTGGTAGTCTGGTTGCCGCTTTCAGTGATCATATTTATGGTGTGATTGTTGGTCGCTTTTTACAAGGTGGCGGGGCCATTGCCAGTGCAGTGATGGCATTGGCAGCAGATTTATCCAGAGATGAACAGCGAACCAAAATTATGGCCAGTATCGGTATGAGTATAGGAATTGCCTTTACTCTGGCAATGGTTCTTGGGCCTGTCATGACTGTGTGGTTTGGCTTAAAAGGCATCTTTATCTCTACGGCAGTTTTGGCCTGTGTTGCAATGGGTATTGTTCAGTTTGTAACACCTGACCCTCAAACCAGATTTGAACAAAGAGACGCCATTGCTACCCATAATCAATTTAATAGCATTTTTAAAGACGGCCAGTTGATGCGTTTGAATTTTGGTATTTTTACCCTGCATTTTTTGCTGACGGCCTTTTTTGTGACCTTTCCAACCCGTTTGATTGATCTGGGTGTTGAGCTGACTGAACACAGCTGGATTTATCTTGGTACCATGGCTGCTGGCGTGCTAATTATGCTGCCTATGATTATTTTTGCAGAAAAAAAACGCCAACATGCAAGAGTGATGATGATTGCTGTTCTGGTGATAGCTTTGGTGCAGTTTTTATTAGGAAGTTATCAACCCGGATTGACATCTGTGATTGTAGTACTGATTTTTTATTTCGCCGGTTTTAATTTGATGGAAGCGCTGTTGCCTTCGATGGTATCAAGAATTGCACCACTTTCTGGCAAAGGAACAGCGTTAGGGGTTTATTCGACCTGTCAGTTTGCAGGCGCTTTTTTAGGTGGACCAACAGCCGGCTTAATAATGCAATATTATGGTGCTAACGGCATTTATCTGGTAGGGGCTTTTGTCAGTATGCTCTGGGCTATTTTTTCTTTGGGATTAAAAAATCCGCCTGCAGTCACCTCGTACACTTTGACTATGCCTGGGTTATCCAAAGAAAAGTTTTCTTCTCTGATAGAAGAAATTCGCGCGATTGAAGGTGTTTCTGAAGCAGTTGCATTGCCTGAAGCAGGAGCAGTTTATTTAAAAGCAGATAAAAACCAGCTTGATCCCAAGAGCTTAGAGAAATATAGTAGACAGTAATCTTGTGATTGGGGAAATCAAGTTTAAATATTTTGTAAGTTACAGATTTTAAAATTGAAAAAGTTTAAAAAATTTAATCGAGTTTTAGGAGAACAACAATGGCCAACAGTGGCATTAATAAAGTGATTTTAGTAGGGCGTTTGGGACAAGATCCGGAAGTGCGTTACACGCCAAATGGTAGCGCGATTGCCAATTTGAGTCTGGCAACCAGTGAAAGCTGGAAAGATAAAAATTCAGGACAGATGCAGGAAAAAACAGAATGGCATCGTATTTCAATCTTTGGCAAGTTGGCCGAAATTGCTGGTGAATACCTGCGCAAGGGTTCGCAAGTTTACATTGAGGGCAAATTACAAACCCGCAAATGGCAAGACAAACAGGGCCAGGATCGTTACACAACTGAAGTGGTTGTTGATTTTAATGGTGTAATGCAAATGCTCGGTGGACGTTCAGAAGGTGGTTCTTCTGGTGCCCCTTCACAATCGCAACCACCACAAATGGATCAAAGTACCAGTCCAGCACCAGCACAAGATTCAGGATTTAGCGATAATTTTGATGATGATATTCCGTTTTAGGATGAATACAACGTCATAAAAGCAGCAATTAAAAAAGGAGTATAAATATGGATAACTACGAAAAATGGGCATACTCGTTTCTTGGAGTAATAGCTGTTCTCTATTTGTTGGCAATGATATTTGGGATGATTGCTGCTTTTCCTTTTGGTTTGATTGGCTTGTTTGTTTTGGCGGGCGTGGGAATATTATTTGTTAAGGTTTTGAAAGAAAGGCTGGAAAATAAAGAAGATGATTATTACTCAAAGGAGATAGAAAAATAATGAAAATGACTACTCAGGATGAATTTAAGGATTTTGAAATAGAAGAAACTATTGGTTTGGTTAGGGGGAACACAATCAGAGCTCGTCATATTGGTAAGGATATTATTGCAGGATTGAGAACAATTGTTGGGGGGGAAATTCCTGAATATACCAAAATGCTAGCTGAAGCCAGAGAGCAAGCCGTTGATAGAATGATCCAGGAGGCGGAATCTATGGGTGCAAATGGTATTGTTACTTTACGCTTCACTACCTCTACAATCCTACAGGGCTCAGCAGAGCTGTTGGCCTACGGAACAGCAGTTAAAATTAAACCAAAAAGTTAGTAAAGGTTATTGTTGCAATAAATTGGTATTCCCGTGAATGTGGGAACTCTCTTCGTATCTTATATGAGAGATTAATTTCATGTTAATTATTTCAATCAAGTCGCACTAAAAATGAACTTTTTGTGAGGTTTAACTTTCAAATTTCACAACATTGTTATTAATGTAGTAAAAACATTTCAGGCTTTTAAGGTTAAAGGAAATTAACAAGGAGTTGTTTGTGAATAAAATCAATCAAGATAAACTCGTCAAAATACTTGCTATTATTTTCTCCATCGAATGGATTCTTTTGGCAATTAACCCACTATTTCGTGATGATTGGATGTTGGAAAATGTTTTGGTGGTTATTTATCTGGGGCTGATGGTTTGGCTAAGAAAGCATGTTAAATTCTCCAATGCTTCTTATATCATGATGTTCATTTTTCTGACTTTGCATGAAGTCGGTGCGCACTATACTTATGCTGAAGTTCCTTATAATGAATGGACAACAGCAATCTTTGGACAGTCTTTGAATGATATGTTGGGCTTCGAAAGAAATCATTTTGACCGTTTAATACACTTTGTTTATGGTTTGCTTTTATTTGTCCCCTTGTTTGAAGTTTTTTCACAAAAATCGCGAGCAACTGATGTCTGGTGTTACTTTTATGCAGTGAATGTGGTGATGTCAACCTCT
The DNA here is from genome assembly GCA_029880585.1 of Gammaproteobacteria bacterium. Taxonomy (GTDB): domain Bacteria; phylum Pseudomonadota; class Gammaproteobacteria; order Enterobacterales; family Kangiellaceae; genus Aliikangiella. The sequence goes on along the minus strand of JAOUOC010000007.1, from coordinate 27,125 downwards.
ATGTTATTTGAATTAATTGAATGGGCTGCAGCAGAATTTTTTGGTGGTGATTTGGGTATTGCCTATCTGGGAACTCAGGGGGATGTTTGGGATGCACACAAGGATATGGCGTTGGCATGGTTGGGGTCAATTATTGCGATGTTGGTCTATATCTATATGCCGAGAATTACGTTAGAAATAGATAATAGAGTATAGAGAGCTGATAGAAAAAATTTTTTGTCATTGACAATATAAGTTTTAAATTTTACTATCTAGTCAGACTAGTCTGTGATTTGGTGTTAATATGAAAAAGAGTATTTGGCAGCTTCAGGATGCAAAAGGAAAATTCAGTCAGGTGGTTGAACAAGCCATGTGTCATGAGCCTCAATTTGTTACCAGACATGGGCAAAAAGCCGTTGTCATTATGTCTTATGATGATTACAAAAAAATAACCAAACCTGAAATTGACCTGATCAGTTTTTTTAATTCATCTCCGCTTAAAGATATTTCATTAGATATTTCAAGAAACAAAGATTTACCAAGAGATATTGAATTATGAGTTATCTGCTAGATACTTGTGTTATTTCAGAATTATTCAAACCAAAACCCAATCAAAATTTGACAAAATGGATAGAGTCTCAAGAAGAATACGAGCTGTATGTAAGTGTTTTGACCTTTGGTGAAATTGAAAAAGGAATTGAGAAGGTTTCAGATGAAAATCGTAAAGAAAAAATTAAATTGTGGGTTGAAGAAGATTTAAAGAATAGATTTGAAGGGCGAATTATTCCACTTGATTTGGATATTGCTATCCAGTGGGGACGTATTCAAGGTTCTGCTGAGCAGACCGGCAAACCTATGCCAGCAATTGATGGATTGATTGCAGCTTCAGGATTGGCGTATGATTTGGTCGTTGTAACTCGTAATACAAAAGATATGCAGCAAAGTGGCGTTCAGTTATTAGACCCTTGGGAACTAAAAGGGGCGGATAGACTTTAGTTAATCCGCCTAATATTATACACAGCAAAGAATTACTGAAGCTGCGTCAGTTTAAACCCTTTCTCTTTAAGCAAATTCACCAAACCATTCTCACCAACAACATGACCCGCACCAACCACAACAAAAACTGGCTTTTTGCTATTGATCAATTTGGCTATCTTGTCCGCCATTTTTACATTACGTTCATCAAAAAGCTTTAGATACATTTCCTTTGCACCAGGCTGTTCCAGATCTTTTTTAAATGTTGATATCATTGCATTATCATCACCATTTTGCCAGGCATCAAATAGCGCTTTGTAGTCTTCAGGTTTTGCCTTGATTGCATTCATTAACATCATTTCTTGTTGTTGTTCGCTAAATCCATCCATAATTTGTAATTGGTCTTCCGCTGTTTCCAGACTAATAATTTCTTTTGTTGTTTTTTGAGCCATGGAAAGAAAGTACCGATCTATCCCCAGCTCTTCTTTATACCCCAACAATTGCATATCCATTACTGATATTTGTTGACTAGCAAGCCAGGGTTTAGATATGTTGAATATATGACATGGTAACTGTTTTTCCTTGCAAGCTTTTTGGAAAACAGCAAATCCTTCAGCGCTTAATCTTTTATCCATAGAAACTTGCATATCCATACCGTATTTCTGAATTAACCCCATCATTTCAGCCTGAACTTGAGGCGTCAGATTAACTTCAACAACCAATGCTTTTGAAGCATGATAAGCATTTTGGATTTCCTGAGGGAGTGGATACATGGCCTCATTACCCATGTGAATAGAGCCAAAGATATAAGCAGTCACATCATTATTTTCAACTTTCCAAAAATCAGGTTTTCCATTGTCTGCAAGCACAGATGAGGAAGCTGTGAGTCCAAAACACAAGGTTAAAAAGAATCTGATAATTTTTTGAGTAATATTAAATTTCATAAACCATTCCTTATTTACAATTTGATTTTAGTCATTTTAAGGAGACAGAGAAACGAAGACAATAGTTAAGTAACATAGAGTTACCAAAATTTGAACTGATATCGACGATTATATTGTTTTGACAAAGTTGACCAAATGGTTAAGATTGATTTATCATAGCGCGTCTATGTTAAGCAATCTAGAAATTACCAAATATAACAAGTGGTTGCGCTGTATAGTGAACCTGATTTTTAAGATTCTGTCAGGAAAATTCTAACCGGCAAATTTGTTTGTTAAAGTTAGGTAGAAATGATTATAGGTAGAAATGATAGTCGGCAGTAACGACTATCAGGTAGTAATGATTATCAGGTGACTGAAATTTATGTTGGCTCAAGAATTAATTCGTGCAAAGCGAGATGGTAGTATTCTTACCGCAAAAGAAATCCAATTTTTTGTTGATGGATTGGTCGATCAGTCTATTTCTGATAGTCAGGTAGCTGCTTTTGCCATGGCTGTCTTTTTTCAGGGTATGACTCGTGAAGAAGGTGTAGCACTGACCAGCGGAATACAACATTCTGGTTCAACTCTGGATTGGTCAGGTTATAACTTTTCAGGACCTGTGGTAGACAAGCATTCAACAGGTGGTGTTGGTGATAAGGTCAGTTTGATGCTTGCCTCGATTTTGGCTGCATGTGGTGCTTATGTACCAATGATTTCAGGAAGAGGGCTAGGTCATACGGGTGGAACGTTGGATAAAATGGAAAGCATTCCCGGCTACAATGCCACCCCCGATATTAGCCAATTACAAAAAGTTGTCTCTCAATGCGGTTGTGCAATAGTTGGACAGACAGCTGAATTGGCACCAGCAGATAAACGACTGTATTCCATTCGGGATGTAACTTCGACGGTAGAGTCCATACCATTAATTACCGCCTCGATATTATCCAAAAAGTTGGCAGCAGGGCTTGATGCATTGGTGATGGATGTTAAAACAGGCAGTGGTGCATTTGCCGCCAGTCAACAAATGGCAGAAGATTTGGCAAGGAATATCGCTGAGGTTGGTGAAGGTTTGGGGTTAAAAACAACTGCACTGATTACTGATATGTCTCAGGTTTTGGGTTTTACTGCGGGAAATGCTCTGGAAGTTCATGAAAGCATAGATTATTTAACTGGCAAACAAAGAGAAGCCAGATTACATCAGGTTGTTGTCGAGTTGGTAGCCGAGCTATTAGTTTCCAGCGGGTTGGAAGGAGATTCCAAACAGGCAAAAATAAAAATCAATCAGGTTTTAGATTCAGGTCTGGCCGCTGAGAAGTTTGAAGAAATGGTGGTTGCTTTGGGTGGTCCTTCTGATCTGTTATCCAGTACTGCAAAATATTTGGAACAAGCTGGCACAATAATCCCCGTTTATGCAGAAAATATTCAAAATGGTAGAGTTAAATCGATTGATGTCAGAGCATTAGGCAATGCAATTGTAGAAATTGGTGGTGGAAGAAGATTGGTAACCGATCGTATTGATCATGCTGTAGGATTTTCACAGATAAAAGGAATTGGTGATAAAGTTGATGATCAAGAACCTTTACTAATGTTGCATATCAACGATGAGTCGAAGATTGATTCGGTAACCAAAAGAATTTTATCGGCTTATAAATTTGAAGATATAGCTGAGAATTCGACAAAAGATTCAGAAAGTATAACAGTCGGAAATTCGGTTATTTTAAAAAGAATTACAGCGTAAAAAGTTTTAACAAATAGATAGAAAAGGTAAGCTTTAATTATGGATGCACAAGACAGTTCAGTGGTGAAATCATTTCACGGTGTACATAACCCGGGTGTTGAATTAAAAATGCAATGGGTTGATGATATTCGTGTTAATTTCAGTGCTATTCAACGTCGGGTAAACACCCTGACGAAAAGACGTTCATTGAAAAAAGCCTGGCAAGCAGCCTGGCTACTCAAAGCAGTTTCATGTATTGATTTAACAACTTTATCTGGTCAGGATACCCCTGGCAAGGTGAAGCGGTTGTGCGCGAAGGCTAAAAATCCCATTAGTCTGGAACTACAAAAGGCACTTGAAGTTGAAGACTTGAATATCACAACTGGTGCTGTTTGTGTTTATCACGAAATGGTTCCTGTTGCCGTCAAAGCACTTGAAGGAACTGATATTCCTGTTGCTGCAGTTTCCACAGGATTCCCGGCTGGGCTTTCCTCTTTTGCGACACGTCTGGAAGAGATCAAACATTCGGTTGCGGCAGGCGCCAAAGAGATTGATATTGTAATCACACGCGGTCTGGTATTAAACGGAAAATGGCAGCAGCTTTATGATGAAATAAAAGCTTTCAAAAAAGCTTGCGGTTCAGATGTTCACATGAAAACCATTATTTCGACTGGTGAGTTGAGTACTTTGAATAATGTAGCAAGAGCTTCAATGGTTGCCATGATGGCTGGTAGTGATTTTATAAAAACCTCTACAGGTATGGAATCAACCAATGCTAATTTGGCAGTTAGTCTGGTGATGACCAGAATGATCAGGCATTATCAGGTGCTAACAGGCTATCGTGTTGGGTTTAAGCCTGCAGGTGGAATTAGTACGGCAAAAGATGCGATTAATTATCTGGTGTTGATGAAAGAAGAGCTTGGAGATTATTGGTTAAATCCTGAAATGTTTCGTTTTGGTGCATCCAGCTTGTTAGCTGATATTGAGCGTCAATTGGAGCATCATGTTACCGGACGATACTCTGCGTTCCATCGTCATCCCATAAGTTAACAATTTGAATCTGTAATCAAAACAAAAGCGAACAGACTATGAAAATTTCGGACATATTTAAAAAGATGAGTTACGGACCAGCACCGGAAGGTCATGACAAGATTGATCAATGGCTTGAAGACCATAAAAAAGGTTTTGGTATGTATATCAATGGTCAATGGTATCAGCAAAACAAAGGTCAGTTTTTTGAATCAAAAAATCCATCCAATGGTAAATTGCTGGCAAAAATTTCTCAAGCAAGTGATGAGAGTATAGAACTGGCAATTCAGTCAGCAAGAGCTGCACAACCTGAATGGCAAAAGCTAGGTGGACATGGCAGAGCCAAGTATCTTTACGCTATTGCACGTCTTATTCAAAAACGTTCCAGAGAATTTGCCGTAATTGAATCTATGGACAATGGTAAACCAATTCGTGAATCCAGAGATATTGATATTCCATTAGTGGTCAGGCATTTTTATCATCATGCTGGCTGGGCACAGTTAATGGATAGTGAGCTATCTGATTTTGTTCCATTGGGTGTGGTAGGTCAGATCATTCCGTGGAACTTTCCATTGTTGATGGCAGCATGGAAAATTGCGCCCGCCATTGCAGCCGGTAACTGTGTGGTGATAAAGCCTGCAGAATACACCAGTTTAAGTGCTTTGATGTTGGCAGAAGTTTTTGAGGAAGTCGGTTTACCCAAAGGTGTAGTGAACGTAGTTACTGGTGATGGCGTTGTTGGTAATGCTATTGTGACCCATGAAAATATAGACAAAATCGCTTTTACCGGTTCAACTGAAGTTGGCAAAATTATCCGTGAAAAAACTGCAGGAACAGGCAAAAAAATCACCCTTGAGTTAGGCGGTAAATCTCCTTTTATTGTCTTTGATGATGCCGATCTGGATAGCGCTGTAGAAGGTATTGTAGATGCCATCTGGTTTAATCAGGGGCAGGTTTGTTGTGCTGGTTCCAGATTGTTGGTTCAGGAGACAGTAGAAGAGAAGTTTGTTGAAAAACTGAAAGCCAGAATGAAAAAACTGATTGTTGGCGATCCTCTGGATAAAAATACCGATATTGGCGCGATAGTCGATCCATCACAACAGCAAAGAATATTATCTATTGTTGAACAAAGTGTGGCTGAGGGAGCAACCAAATGGCAACCCAAGCTGTCTTCTCCCAAAGATGGTTGCTTCTGTCTACCAACACTTTTGACAGATGTAGAAACCAGCAATGTTGCTGCTAATGTTGAAATTTTTGGTCCGGTTCTCAGTGTGATGAGTTTCAGAGAGCAATCTGAGGCTATTACTCTTGCCAACAACACCCGTTACGGACTCGCTTCCAGTGTCTGGTCAGAAAATATTAACCGAGCTTTGGATGTCGCACCACAAATAAAGGCTGGTGTCGTTTGGATTAACACCACCAATCAGTTTGATGCATCCTGTGGTTTTGGTGGTTACAGAGAATCAGGTGTTGGTCGGGAAGGCGGAATGGAAGGAATGCATGAATATATGAAGCCTGCCAATCCGATTTATCTCGAGGGCAAATCCAAAAAAGAAGCGAATAAAGGGGCAAAATCAACTATAAAAAACACAACTGACAAGGGTGATTTTCCTGCAATTGATCAAACTGCAAAACTTTATATAAATGGCAAGCAGGTACGCCCTGACGGTGGGTACTCGCTCGTGGTGCATTCTCCTACAGGTACAGACTGTGGCAGAATCAGCGAAGGTAATCGTAAGGATGTCAGAAATGCAGTAGAAGCCGCCTTTAAAGCCGGAAGCTGGAGTCAATCTAACGGCCATTTCCGTGCCCAAATTCTTTATTTTATGGCTGAGAATCTTGCCTATCGACGAGGCGAATTTTGTGAACGATTGAAGCAGGTAGCTGGCTATACACAAAAACAGGCAGAAACCGAATTTGATGCGGCAATCTCACAGATATTCACCTATGCTGCCTGGGCAGATAAATACGACAGTGCGGTTCATCAGCCACCTATGCATGGTGTCACGTTAGCAATGAATGAAGCGATTGGCGTTATGGCAATTGGTTGCCCTGATGATACACCTTTGCTTGCCTTTGTCTCTCTGTTATCAGCTGCCATCGCTATGGGGAATCGAGTTGTTATCATTCCATCTGAGTCAGCACCTCTGCTGGCAACTGACTTTTATCAGATTCTGGAAACTTCTGATATGCCTGCTGGTGTTGTTAACATCATCACCGGAGATAAAGATTCATTGATGAAAGTTTTGTCAGAGCACCAACAGGTGGAAGGTGTTTGGTATCACGGTAGTATTGAAGGTTGCAAAATGGTTGAGATGGCCTCTGCAACCAATCTTAAGCGTACCTGGGTGAATTATGGTAAAGCATTTGACTGGTATCGAACAGGAAAGGAAAGGCAGTTTTTACGCGAAGCCTGTGAGGTGAAAAATGTCTGGATACCTTATGGTGATTAAAAAGGTATTTTAAATGGGAGTTAAGTAACAAAGGTGAAATATGGCAGTTCATGAGATTATGCATCCGCTGGTCAAACATAAGTTAAGTTTGATGCGACAAAAAGATCAAAGCACCAGCAGTTTCAGACAATTGGCTTCAGAGGTTGCCAGTCTGATTACCTATGAGGCAACCAAGGATCTTCAGTTGGAAAATTACAGTTTTGAAGGTTGGAATGGTGAGATTACGGGACAACAGATCAAAGGCAAAAAAGCCACAGTAGTGCCTATTTTAAGAGCTGGTATCGGTATGCTTGATGGTGTTTTGCAGATGATGCCAAGTGCCAAAATTAGTGTGGTAGGTTTATATCGTGATGAAGAGACACTGCAACCTGTGTCTTACTTCGAAAAATTGGCCTACAACATCGATCAGCGAATTGCCCTGATTATCGATCCTATGCTGGCTACTGGTGGTTCAATGAATGCAACTATTGAATTGTTAAAGCAAGCAGGATGTAAGGACATACGTTGTCTGGTTCTGGTTTCAGCACCTGAAGGGTTGGAATTCATTATCAGCAAACATCCGGAGATTGAGATTTATACAGCCAGTATTGATGATCATCTTAATGAAGACGGTTACATCATTCCCGGGCTTGGGGATGCTGGCGACAAAATATTTGGTACCAAATAAATTGGAAGTTATTAATAAAGTTTTTGAAAAGTAGTTTATTAGAAGGTTGGAAGTAATGGATAAAGTTTTTATCAGTGCCGAGGATTTGTTGAATAAATCTTTTGAACTTGGCATCCATATTTTAAAAAGCGGTTTTAAACCGGAGTTTATTGTAGGCATTTGGCGCGGTGGAACCCCAACAGGAATTGCAGTACAGGAAATTATGGAATATTACGGTGTCAAAACCGATCACATTGCCATACGAACCAGTAGCTACATAGGTATGCAGCAACAAAAGAAGGTAAAAGTTCACGGCCTTGAATATATTATTGATAACATTGAGTCAGAAGATAATTTGTTGATTGTAGATGACGTGTTTGATAGTGGCCGTTCTATTGATGCCTTGTTGAAGAAGATAAAAATAAAATGCCGTAAAAATACACCTTCAACCATCAAAGTTGCGACAGTTTATTACAAGCCAAACAATAATGTGACTAACATCCAGCCTGATTTTTATCTTGAAGAAACCGATGAATGGCTGGTGTTTCCTCACGAATTGGTCGGCTGCACCGAAGATGAAATTAAAAATCAGAAGGGACTGGATTTACCCAAAATTGATATATCGAGGTAAGTAGCCTGGAGATGAATGTGCAAATCACGAAGCTTTTGACAGATTTCAGAGAAGAGTTGGACAGCATAGGGAATCATGGAGGTATGCTTTCTTCTGAAGTCTGTCAATTTATTTGCTCCAGCTTATCGATTGATTTAAAAACATTAATGATTGATTTGCTTGCGGTTGCAGAAAGTTATTCTCATTCCCCTGTTTCAGATTTTAAAGTTGGCGCCATTGCACTTGGTGATTTGAAATCCAATGGTTATGGTGATCTGTTTTTTGGTTCCAATCTTGAAATTCAAGGCGTTTCCCTCGGCAATACTTTGCATGCTGAACAATCTGCAGTCATTAATGCCTGGATGAATGGACAATCGACTACTGCTATTGCCATTTCAGAAATTCCTTGCGGACATTGCCGACAGTTCATGTTTGAATTGAGCAAGGCTGAAGAATTACCAATTTATTTGCCAGATAGCAAGATGTCAAAAATAAACAGACCTGATCTGTTGTTATCGCAATTATTACCAGCAGCCTTCAAACCCGCTGATCTTCAAAATAATAATTCAGGATTATCAGTAGACCAAACTGAAAAAAACACACCTAAATTGCAAGGTGACAATTCTGATGAAGCCGTTGCAATGGCCTTAAAACTCGCATCAGAATGCTATGCACCCTACACACAAAATTTGGCAGGATGCGTCATTATTACCGACGATGACAATTCTTATTTTGGTAAAACTCTGGAAAATGCAGCATACAACCCCAGTGTTTTGGCTTTTACCGTTGCCCTAAATCAATTGCGGCTTTCGGGGCGCGAAAATGCCTTTGAATCAATTGCTCGTGTTGTTTTGGTAGAAGCACAAGGAAAAGTAAGCCAAAAACAGGCAACACAAACCCTGTTGGAAAATTGTTGTAGACAGTCGTCTTTTGACTATCATCCGGCGCTGATTTGAAAATAGTAATTGAATATGAATCGAAAAATGTAAGATGAAAGATCAAAAAGAAATTATTCGGGAAACCAACGAAAAAAAAATTATTCAGGCTGCAGAGCAAGTTTTCGCACGCTTTGGTTTTAAGGGGGCTACCACAGAAATGATTGCCAGAAAGGCAGGGCTACCCAAATCTAATCTACATTATTATTTTAAAACCAAGTTGCAATTATATCGTGTTGTTCTGGAGAGAATTTTGATCGAATGGATGGATGCTGCGGAAGTTTTTGATCAATATCAGGACCCCAAAACAGCATTAACCCATTATGTTGAAGCCAAAATGCAATTTTCCCGTAACCGTCCACTTGCTTCAAAAGTATGGGCTAATGAGATTTTACATGGTGCTACCGTCGCAGGCGATTTTCTCAGAACTGAATTTAAAAACTGGTTTGAAGATAAAAAACAGATTGTTGAAAATTGGGTGCAAGAAGGCAGAATAAAGCCCGTAGATCCCTATGTGCTTTTTTATATGATTTGGTCAGTCACTCAGCATTACGCCGACTTTGAAAACCAGATAGAAATACTCAACAATGATGAGCCATATAATGAAGATGAGTATCAGCAAAAAACTGACGATGTCGTTAATATGATACTCACCAGTGTAAGAGTCTAGCTCAGGTTTTTAACAAAAAACTGACACCTTTTGTATGGGTATTACAGTTAAAATAGTCCATAAAGCTGGCGCCAACATCCATAAATCCCTTGCGAATACCAAGATTACTGTGCCCGGGATCAGAATCATCTTTGTCAGTTACACCAGCCTGATAGGCAATAATGGGTACATGCTCTCTGGAGTGATCGCTACCCGGCATCGTCGGGTCATTGCCATGATCAGCTGTCATCATTAATAGATCACCAGCCTGCATTTGGGGTAAAAACTTACCGAGCCACCGATCAAATTCCTCAAGACCATTTTTCATCCCAACAGGGTCGTTTCTATGTCCCCAGAGCATGTCAAAATCAACCAGATTCAAAAGTATCAGCTCATCATTTTCGGCAGGTTGGCTGTATAATTTTTCAAGTTGCGCCATGCCTTCAGCATTGTTGTGGGAGGTATGTGTTTCATCAATACCTTGTCCATTATACAAGTCGTATATCTTGCCAATAGAGCTGACTTTTACACCATGTTTTTGCAGGTTGGAAAGTATCAGTTCACCTGGCGGATCAATAGAATAATCATGTCGATAAGGTGTTCTTTCATAGGCATTGGAATTACCTTTAAAAGGTCTGGCAATTACCCGACTTATGTGGTGTGGCGGTTTAAGAAATTCTCTTGTAATTTCACAAACACGATATAATTCATGATGATCTATCACGTCCTCATGAGCCGCAATCTGAAACACACTATCTGCCGATGTATAAACAATCAATTTGCCAGTTGCAAGATGCTCATCTCCCAATTCATTGATAATATCAGTACCACTGGCAGCCTTGTTTCCCAAAACACCATAGCCTGTTTTTGCGGTAAATTCTTCAATTAATTCTTCTGGGAAACCATCTGGATAAGTTGGAAAAGCTTTTTGGGTAACAACGCCCATCAGTTCCCAATGGCCTGTGGTAGAATCTTTTCCTTCACTAATTTCTTCCAGTCGTCCAAACAATGCTTTGGGATTTTTACTGGGAGGTACATTTTCAATTTGGGCTATATTTCCAAGGCCTAGTGAGGCCAGAGTGGGGACGTGAATACCGCCCACTTTTTTTGACATATTGCCTAAAGTATTGCTACCCAGATCGCCGTATGCATCTGCGTCAGGTGCATCACCAACACCCAGGCCATCCAGAATGATTAAAATCGCTTTTCCCATGCGAATTTCGCCTTAAAAATCAAAAGATCGAGACTATCTTGCTGGCGAAATGATGTCAACTATTTGACGAAATGATTTGGTGTTATTAGTTGAATTTACAGGCATAAGAGCCCTTTAAGGAGAGAATTACGGACATATGACACAAACCAAACGTTATCTGGTTCTCAATATTTAACAAATGTGTAGAAGATTCATCAGAATGTCTACTGGTTTGAAGTAAGATCGTAGAGGGTGATGTAAATTTATATCATTGATTTTGCAAAGGTTTCAGCAGAAACGGGATGACTGTTAAAGTGTACACATTTAAACCTCATTGGATCAAACAATTTATTCTCAATTTAATATTCGCTACTTTTGTGTTGTCGGGTATTTCCCTGCATGCTGCAGAAGTTTCATCGGACGAACTGAAAGGTATTGATGAACAGGTGCAGGACATCAAAAAAGATGTACTTGGATTAACTTCTGAATTGAAAAATCTTGAAGAAAAACTACTGTTCCCTTCCAATACTCAATTTTCTGTTTTTGTATCTTTAACCGGAAATAACAATTTTGAAATTGATGGCATGCAAGTCAAGGTCAATAACAAGATTGTTGCCTATCATGCCTACACCTTCAAGGAAGTTGAAGCGTTAAGAGCAGGAGCAGTTCAGCGAATATATACGGGTAATGCCAAAAGCGGCAATCACATGGTTGAAGTCAGCTTTGTTGCAAGAGACAGTTCCGGTGATACCTTTCAAAAAAATGCCAGCTACCGATTGGAAAAAGGTGTTGGCCCCAAATTTGTAGAAGTTGTTGTTGCTGGTCAAAGTGGTTCAGGCCAACCAATTGCCTTTAAGGATTGGTAGGAGTCTGTTGTGAGGGTCCTTCCTGCTATCATGATTCTTGTTTTGAGCTTGCCGGTCAATGCCAGCAAGTTTTTTGCACGTGATGAGCTTAAGGATTTACATCTCGGTGAAGTTTTCTTTTACGCACATCAGCAAAAATATTTTGAAGCTCTGGCTAGTCTTGATGCCGAGTTAGCTCAGTTCTATGAAGTTGATGAGAGACAACTTAACAGTCTTGCAAAACATCATAATCTGGCTGATTTTTCTGTTGGTGAAATTGAATTGCAATATCGCATGCACAAAAGAGCTGACAAGGCCATTCGAGCAGTTTTGGGCAGTGAGGTTGATTTATTAACTCGTAATAGAGCGGTATTGGCTCTTGCCAATCTGTTGTATCAAAAAGATGACCCTCAAGGCGCAATTGTAGTACTGGAGTCGATTAAGCAAAAAGCGGTTGTATCAAATTCAGATGATGAAGAGAGCACTACATCAATATCTGGCGATCAGGCAGAGCAAGTAATTGCTGATGCTGATTATCTCAAAGCCTTAAGTTATGTCTCCATTGGACAATATTCAAAGGCGATTGAGAGTTTTGAAAAAGCACGAGGCTTTGAACATCTGGAAGGATATTGGCATTACAACTACGCTACCGCCTTTCTGCTAAATAATCAGCCGGAAAGAGCTTTTTCCTTGTACAACTCATTGGGACGGATCAGTACAGATGATCCTGCACTGGCAGCCCTGAAAGACAAGGTTAATTTGAAGTTGGCCAATTTCTTTATGGACAAGAATAATTCACTGGCTGACCCCAAACAGGCAAAAGATTTCTTTGACAGGGTCCGCCTTGATGGCCCTTTTTCCAATCAGGCATTGCTAGGTTCAGGTTGGGCAGCCTTGTCTGATGAATCATACCAAAGAGCAATCGTTCCCTGGACATTATTGCATGAACGCAACATCACAGATGAGTCAGTTCAGGAATCCATGATGGCACTGCCTTATGCCTACAGCAAATTGCAGGTTTATGGCAAAGCAGCCAATCTTTATCACTATGCGGTTAATCAGTTTACGGCTGAAATTCAGAGACTGGATCAATCTATTCGCATGGTTCGTGATGGATCGTTTTTAAAGGCCATGACAGATAAGCGTCATCTTAAAGATGAAAACTGGCTGGTCAATTTACGAACATTGCCAGAAACACCGGAAACGCATTATATTCTGTCTTTGATGGCATCGGCCGAGTTTCAAAGTTTTTATCAGAATTACAAGGATCTGGATAAGCTCAACGAAACACTGGATCATGCATTGACCAGTCTGGATGCATACGAAGACATTATTGCCAAAAGGCGTGCATACATTGAACCTTTGCTACCTGCTATTGAAGCACGATTTAAACAAATCGACAGCAAGTTAAGATTGCGCGTTGAGCAGAGAGATAATCTGGCTAAAAAGCTGAATAATATTTTGGTGCAACCCAGACCGGAATTTTTAGCTTTCTCCAATGAAAGATTTTACCTGAACCGTATTGCGCAACTGGAAAGAAAAATTCCATCAAAATCCGGGCAATCCTATCAAAGGCTCCAACGCTTAAAAGGCGTGGTTCTGTGGAATATTTACCGTGAATACGACAGACGTTTGACAGATTCTCACAAGAGTCTGATGTCGCTGGATGATGTCATCGCAAAAGAAAAAGAAGCATACAATTCATTTGTAAGAACTCGTCAGGCAGCAACGCAAAGTTATGAGGGATACACGATTCCTATCACCAGAATCAGAGCTCAGATTGAAAATACCAAAAGACGATTAGAAGGTGTGCAGGCTAAACAGGGACATCTGATGGAAACTTTGGCGATTAACGAGTTAGACAGAAGACGTAAAAGATTAGAGAGTTATCAGATCAAAGCCAGATTTGCAATGGCAGAAAATTATGACAGGGCAATCAAGGCAGAATCCGATGCTGAAATAAAAGCTATTCAGGAAAGAAAGCTACAACTTGAAAAAGAACAGGAGTTATTAGAACTGCAAAATCAACAACAGCAAAATCAGAAACAACAAATGCAGGAGCAACAAAAGTCATCATCAGAAACTAACAGCGAGGAACGGGCTTCCTTAAATGGTTCAGATGGTCATAACTTAAACCTAATAACGGAAATGGCAGGTGTTTAAAATGAACCCACGCAATTCATTATTGTTGATTTCTCTGATTGGCTTGTTGTCTGGCTGTGCCAGTACCAATAATAGCAATACCCTTGCCAGTCTTAATCTGGTGAACATTGAAATTAAAGATGAAAAAGTAGAAGATGGTTTGAATAAGGCCTTGAGCAGTTATGAACAATTCTTAAAGCAGGCGCCGGAATCATCATTGACACCTGAAGCAATGCGAAGGCTGGCGGATCTGAAAATCAAAAAAGAATACGAGTCTGAAGACAGTGCAGCATCAACGGCCACAAATTTAACGGAAAGCAACCTAAAGCCTGCTCAGGCAGGTTCATCTGTTACACTGCCGGCAATCAGTACTTCTTCAAACACATCAAAAAGAGAGCTGAAATCTGTCGCAGGCGCAGACACTATGGCTGCCGATAGTCCTATCGCGGTTTTATCTGAATCGGAAAAAGAATTTAGCGAAAGAGCCAGTCAGGAAATTGAAGTGGCTGCTGACAAATCAGCTGTTGTGCTTCCGGAAGCGGGTGAAGTCAGTGGTGCACAAGAGGCTATTGCCTTGTACAAAAAGCTGTTAACCAAATATCCCTACTATGAGCGCAATGATCAGGTTTTATATCAATTATCCAGAGCTTATGAAGATCTGGGAGAAATTGAAATAGCCATGAAAACACTGGATGATTTGGTGAAACAATATCCCAAATCCAGACATATTGAAGAGGCTAACTTCCGACGTGGAGAATATGAATTTGCCAGAAAAAAATATGAAAGTTCGGAAAACTATTATCAATCGATCATCAATATAGGTGAAGCGTCAGAGTTTTATGAGTTTGCGCTTTACAAGCAGGGTTGGTCTTACTTTAAACAGGAGTTGCACGAGCGAGCCTTGCAAAACTTTATTGGTGTGCTGGATTACAAAATTGCCAACGGATACGATTTGGAAAATAGCCGCAATAAAATTGAGAAAAAACATATTAGCGATACTTTCCGTGTTGTCAGTTTAAGTTTCTCCTATTTAGGTGGAGCTGAAGCGATAGAAGATTTCTTTAAAAAGCATGGCCGCCGTTTTTATGAAGCCAGCATTTATAGTCATTTAGCTGAGCATTATCATTCCAAGCGCCGTTTTGCCGATGCAGCTGAAACCTATCAGGTATACACCGGCTTGTATCCCGATTCAAAAGAAGCTGTTTTCTTTGATATGAGATCGATTGAAATTTTCAAAGATGGTGGTTTCCCTAAATTGATTATTGAAGCCAAGAAAAAGTTTGCAACCAGTTACGACCTCGAATCAAAATACTGGATGATTTATGATGTTAAAGCCAATGAGAAAGCCTATGAATTTCTCAAATCCAATATCTATGATTTGGCAGGACATTATCATGCGTTATTTCAGGATCGAAGATTCTACAAAATGCGCGAACAACATTATCAGGAAGCGATTGTCTGGTATCGAAAATACCTGAAATCCTTTCCCAGAGAGCCGCAAACACCTGGTCTAAACAATCAGTTGGCAGAAATGATGTTGCAAAACAAGGACTTCTTGAGTGCCGGTCAGGAATTTGAAAGAACTGCCTACAATTATCCTTTGCATGAGAAATCAGATAGTGCCGGTTATGCAGCTGTTTATACCTATCGTGAACATTTAAAAACAGTTAGTCAGGCACAACGTAATTCAATTAAACGTGAAATCATCAGGGTTTCTGTACGATTTGCTGAACAGTTTCCGCAACACAAGGACGCTCCATTGGTGTTAGTGGCTGCGGTCAATGACTTATTTGAAATGCAAGATTATCAACAGGCTATAAATTATGGTCGTCGGGTTGTGAGTCAATATCCCAAAGCTGAGGGAAATTTACATAAAACTGCCTGGATGATTGTTGGACATTCATCTTTTGAACTGGCGCAATATGAGCAGGCAGAACCTGCATACAGTCAGGCATTAAAATTAACACCAAGCACAGACAAGGATCATAGAGGTTTGATAGAGAATCTGGCGGCATCTATCTATAAGCAGGGTGAGCAGGCGCAAAAGCTTGAAAATTATATTTTGGCCGCAAAGCATTTCTTGAGAGTTGCTGATGTAACACCAACTTCAAAAATTCGCTCAACAGCTCAATATGATGGTGCTACTTCATTGATTATGGCCAAGCAATGGAAACAGGCAATTCCGGTTTTGGAGAGTTATCGTAAATCTTATCCAAAAGATAAGTACCAAAAAGAAATCACCAAGAAACTGGCCTATGTATACAAGGAAGATGCGCAATATCTGAAATCGGCCTCAGAGTATGAGAGAGTTGCTGCAGAAAATCCCAAAGATGGTGAATTGGTTCGTGATGCCTATTATCAGGCTGCAGATTCCTATGAATTAATGAATGCCGATGACAAGGCGCTGAGCGTTTACTACAAAATCGTCAGAATGTTTCCAAAGCCCCTGGAGCATTCAATAGAAATCAGACAGAAAATTGCTGATATTCAATTGAAGAAAAATAATCGTAATAGTTATATCAATGAGTTAAAAGCTATTGTTTCATTGGATAAAAATGCCGGAAAAGAAAGAACCGACAGAACCAAATATCTGGCTGCAAAAGCCTCTCTGGTTTTAACTGAACCTTTATTGGAACAATACAAAAAAATAGCTTTGTCCAAGCCATTTAAGGTCAATTTGCGTAAGAAAAAACAAAGCATGAAACGAGCGATTGACGGTTACACCAAATTACTCGATTACAATGTGGCAGAGGTGACTGCTGCGGCAACTTATTATTTGGCGGAGATATACTATGAATTTAATGTATCGATGCTCAAGTCGGAAAGACCGTCAAATCTGGACGAGTTCGAGTTGGAGCAGTACGAACTGGTAATTGAAGAACAGGCTTTTCCTTTTGAAGATAAAGCCATTAATGTCCATAAAAAGAATGTTGAACTAATCTCGGTTGGTATTTATAACCAGTGGGTTGAAAAGAGTATTGGCAAGTTGGCTAATCTGATACCAGCCAGATACGCAAAAACTGAGCAGGAAAGTAGTATTTTGACGCATATAAAGCAAACTATTAATAGTGATATTAAATCTGGAAAATCAAAAATGGCGACAAAAGAAGCAAAGGTGGCCAATATAGACATTCAGACACATTAGTACCATAATCAATGTTCGGGAATTTAAACAGCTTGTTTGCCAATTACATGTATCAATACAAAATATTGTTTCTTTTTATTATGCTTTTGTTGTCGGCTTGTGCGTCCGGACCGACTAACAAGAAGACTGCCGCCAGTCCTGCAAGTGATTTTAGTAAGGTAAGAGTGAGTTCCACTGTTCAAAATCAATTTAATCAGGCGATTGATTTGCTCAAACAGGGCAAATATGAACCAGCCATAAATTTGTTAAAAGAGGTTGTGTCCCGTGAGAAAAAATTGCCTGCACCTTTCATTAATCTGGCTATTGCTTACCATAAAACTGAAAAGCTTGACCCTGCTGTTGAGAGTTTGAAAAGTGCACTTGAACTGGATCCTGGTAATGCGGTTGCTAATAATGAATTGGGATTAATCTATCGTAAACAGGGAAAATTCCAGCAAGCCAGAGAAGCCTATGAAAAAGCCATAATTTCTAATCCGACCTATTTACCCGCGATTAGAAATCTGGGTGTGCTTTGTGATATTTATTTGCAAGATTATCGCTGTGCCTACGAGCAATTTGAAACCTATTTAAAGTATGAAGAGGATGAAACCGTTAAGATTTGGCTCGCAGATGTTAAGCGTAGATTGTAAAAAACAAAATTATATTAAAAAAACATCATCAGCTGAGTAGATGTTTTTCTTCAAAAAAACCAATATTTTTGATTGAATTGAAAACCCTTTCACAAATATTAGCCTACAATCATATACAGTTCACAAAATTGTCTTTTATTTCAGGTGATTAGCGTAATTACTTTGTATTATATAAGTATGAAAAAAGCTTATTCAGTCATTATATTGATTTTATCTTTTGTTGCTCTATTAATGAGTGGTTTTGTTGTGGCCAGTGAAAATGGAAACAACAAGCCAACTCAGACAAAATCCTTATCAGGACTTACTATCATTGGAAACAAGGAAGCACCAAAATCTTTGTACATTGTTCCCTGGCAGGATTCTGAAGTTGGTGTTGAGACAGCGTTGAGTTCCGAGTTACATGATGATAAGAACAAGATGATAGAAAAGCAGGTTTTTGAGAGAGAGTTAAAGTTTTACCAATTAACTCAAAAGCAGAAATAATTCGAGTGTTTGTTCCAAATATAACTTTGAGGTTTATCCAATGGATATGATTGCGAATGTCATTGACACAATAGTAGCGTTTTTTGTAACAGGTGGGGCATTTATGTACCCAATCCTGATTGTTTTCGCATTTGGTTTGGCAATTGCTATAGAGCGATACATAAAGCTGGTGAAAGAAAGCAAAATCAACAGAAGAATGTGGGAAAAGATACATCCTGTATTGACTGATGGTGATTTTGAGCAAGCCAGAGAGATGGTTGAGAATGATGATGAATCAACTATCAGCAAACTGTTGAGTCTGGGGCTTGAGCGTCAAGGTAAAGTCAGAAGAAGAGAGGACATTGAAATTGCAATGGAAGAAGGTATGATGGAAATTATTCCTCAGCTGGAAAAAAGAACGCCTTATGTTGCATTGTTAGCCAATATTTCGACTTTGCTGGGATTGCTAGGAACCATTATGGGTTTGATAGCAGCATTTACCGCTGTTGCCAAAGCAAACCCAGCTGAAAAGGCTGACTTGCTTTCAGCCAGTATTTCGGTAGCAATGAACACAACAGCTTTTGGTTTGATGGCAGGTATTCCTTTATTGATTGTTCACGCTTATTTGACATCTAAAACTGCAGAGATTGTAGATAGCCTGGAGATGGCCTCGGTAAAAGTATTGAATATAATTTCTCTCACTACCAAGCGTCAAAATGACGCAAAGGTAGATATTGCATCAACCAGATCAGCAAAAAAAACAGGTAAGAAACCCGATAACGAAGAAAACTCTGAAGCACAAGAGTAAGTTTTATGAGACGACGTCCGGGAAGATCAAAAGAAGCTCCAGAACTGGATATCACTGCCTTTTTGAATTTGATGGTAGTGCTGGTTCCATTTTTGCTGGTTTCTGCGGTTTTTTCTCGTATTACAATTTTAGAGTTGAATCTGCAGGGCGGTGCGCCCAGCGAAGCTGATGATAAGCCTCAGATGAATATTGAAGTGATTATTCGTCAGGGTTCTATCGAGTTGAGAGGCAATCAAAAAGTGATTGCCAAGATGAACAAAATTGATAATAAAAATTATGTCGAAGGTTTGGTTCAGGAGCCTACCAAACCAATTAATGAGAAACAGATTTATGATCTGCCCGCATTAAGCAAGCATCTTTTAAAAATTAAAGCCAGTTATCCTGACAAACTGGATGCCTTGATTTTATTAGAACCTGATATTGAATATCGAAATTTAGTCGGCGTAATGGATGCTGTCAGAGGCGCCGAAATCAAAAAAGCGGCTGAAGATGGTGGAGAGCCTCAAACTGAAAGAAAAGTTTTGTTTCCTGACATTTCGATAGGTGATGCGCCATGAGACATGATAGCCGTCGAATGAAGAGAATGGCGCGTAACCATAAAAAAACGCCGGGCATGAATTTAACATCACTGATGGATGTGTTTACTATTCTGGTTTTCTTCCTGTTAACTAACTCAGCTTCTGATGAGGCATTACAAAATCCCAAAGTGATTACTTTGCCTGCCTCTGTTGTTGAAACCAAACCAAAGGAAACAGTGGTTATTCTGGTAACACCTGAGAATATTTTAATTCAGGGCAAGGTGGTTGCTGATACGCCGGATGTGGTTAATCGTCAGGCCAATATTATTGAGGAAATTAAAAACGAGTTGGAACTTCAGAGAAGTAGAACGCTTGTTACCGACGAAGAAGAGCTGCCTGAAGTTAACATTCTGGCTGATCGAAGGGCGCAGTTTAGTCTGTTAAAGAAAATTATGTCCAGTTGTACCAGTGCCGGATACGCCAAAATTTCTTTAGCTGTTATTCAAAAATCATCTCAGGGGCAGTAGCTGATGAATGAGTTGATGAAACAGCAATATGACCTCAAAACCGAACTGAGTTCGGCATACAACCACTATGGCCGAATAAATGAAAAAATACAAGATATTGAAAAGCAACTCGACAAGATTGAAAGAGAGGCTGATAAATACCAATTATTATCTGAACTGCTTGCAAAATTAACTGAACTGGAAAATGCTGGAGGTTCACATCTTTTTTGGGGCGATCTGGATGCCAATGCCGCAAAGAGCAGAATAGAGCGAATTCAAAACTCGATTGCCAATCATGATGAAAAAGTTGAAAAACTACATGAACAGCATGAAATTATTCGTCATCAACTGTTTGATTCTAAAAGTTATATTCTTGAACTCGAAGATGAACTATCAATACTTGAGGAAATCGAAGAGGAAGCCAAGGATGCCTTTGTTATTGAACGTGAAGGCGAGATTAATGTTGTTCCTTTCCATAAAGTGGTTATGCCTTGGAACAGTAAGGGGGAAGATGAGAAGCGTTATCGTCATATTTTATGGATTACCCTATTTGCAACTATAGTGTTGTCTTATCTGATTACTCTATGGGAACCAATAAAGAGAGATATGACAGTTGAGGAAGAAATGCCAGAAAGGTTTGCAAAGCTGATTAAGGAGAAAAAGCCACCACCTCCCAAACCACAGGAGCAAAATCAGCAGCAAGCATCTGATAAAACAGATTCAAGTAAGCAAAAGCCTACCGAGCAGCAGAAAAAAGACGCTCGAAAAAAGGCTGAATCTTCCGGTTTATTGGCATTAAAAAATGAGTTTTCTGATTTGATGGACAATGATATCGACCAACGTTTGGGTTCGCAGGCAAATCTGTCAAATGCTGGTCAAAATGTTGTGTCGACTCGATCAATTATTAGCACTCAAGCCACTACAGGAACTAGTGGTATTAACACCACTAATCTCAGCCGCAGTGTTGATGGCAATATTTCCGGTATTAGCGGAATCAGTTTTTCACGTGTGGAAAGTAATATTGGCACCGATTACATTGGCGATGAAGGCGCTGTAGGTGGAGGCCTGCCACCATCAAGAAGTGATGAAGATATTCTACAGGTTCTTGAAAAATACAAAGGTCCACTTTTCCGTATCTACAATCGTGAATTACGTAATGATCCTACATTACAGGGAACGATTATTTTGAGAATCACTATCGAGTCTGATGGTAGTGTGTCAGCCTGCTCTATTGATTCAAGTGATATGAATTCCGATTCTCTGCATCAGAAAATTATTGAACGGGTATTGAAATTTAATTTTGGAGCCAAAGAAGATGTTGGCTCAATGACATTAACATTACCGCTTAACTTTTTACCTCCCAATTAGCGCTAAGCCCAAACGATTGAGGGGAATGTATGCAGGACAGTTCAGTCAAAAATAAGAATTACAGTTTTGGAATGGTTGGTTCGATACTTGCCAAAATTGCATTTTTGCTTGTACTGTTTTTGTCAACTTCAGTAAAGGCGGGTGAATTTTGTTCAGCTAGCCCTTTTTTTGGTGTGGTAGATGGTGCTGCAGGATATCCTATTCCAACACAAATCAGTATTGATACCGATTGTACCTTTCAAAACTTTACTGCTGATAATCCATTAACGGCAACCATCAGTTTTCAAACCAACGATCCTTCCATTTATTTGATTGTGTTTAACAATGTGGTATTTACCGGGAATATGGCTTGCGCCAACATTGAGCACAAGATCTGGTTTGTTAATGGTTCTGACTATGGTTCCAGTAATAACTGTCAGGATTTGTTTATTCCGGCAGAAACCATAGACAAGCAAAATCCTGTTGGCAAAACGAGTGTCTCCATTGGTGAGCCATTTATTTACACCCTGACCTTGCCCTATATGAACGATGGACTGGGATCTCCTTCGCCCAATGAATTGCGTAATGTTGTGTTATTCGATGACATTGCAGCTATGGGCGTTGATTTATCATTTGTTGGCATTACCGCCTATTACAAGGGAAGTGGTATTCCGGTCGTGATGGTTCCTGAAGATCAACCGACACCAACATCTATCTGTGGTGCATGGACTGGAACCAGCCTTTGTTACAAACCCTTGTCAATTATCAATCCCGGCGAGCAGATCATTGTTGAATTAACGCTGGTACTCAATGATGTAGTAACCAACGTAGCAGGACTTTCATTTTTCAATACCGCTCAATGGTGGTTTGACAGGGACATTGATATTGATGAAGATGGCATAATTCAACCAGATGAACAATTTACCGAATTGCCTGGTGAGTGGGGTATTTCAGCACCACTTTTAATTGCTGAGCCTGATCTGATTGTGACAAAAACCAGTCCGGCCACAACATTAAATCTTGGCATTTCTGCTGACTTTACCATTGATGTGCAAAATGTTGGTGGTAGTGACGCATGGGATGTCACCATTCTCGATTTGTTACCTGATACGCCTACGGCAGGGATGTGTGATTTTGATCCAACCGCCTCAGTAACGGCGCAGATGTTTGCCGCTGATGGCGTAACACCTCTGGCGGGCAGTTTGCTTCCGGGTATAGATTACACCATTACTTACTCAGGTTCTCCAACCTGCGAACTTCAGTTTACCATGCTATCCAGTGCAGCGGTGATTGGTCCATCTGAGCACTTGATCATAACTTATACCAGCGAACTGGATGCACTGCCGACGGATACAGGAGATGGTGTTGATTTAATCAATGTGGCGGGTGCAACTCAATGGTTTAGTGCTGATGAACCGCCTGTCGGCGCTACATATAGTCGTAGAACATACGCCCGAACCCTGACAGATGGAACCACAACAATCAGTGATCATGAAGATAGCCATTTATTGACAACCGGTTTAACAGGATACTTTTTTCAAAAAACAGCCAACAATTTAACCACTACCCAGTATCCTGCAACCTTTGGTGCTCCAGGCGATACCATTCAGTACCGATTACGACTTTACAATATTGATACCCTGTTTACTAATATCAATATTACCGACACCCTTAATCCTGCATTTTTTGATACCAATACTTTTGCTATGGTGAGTTTGCCACCGGGGACAACCTACACCTTTAACAATATAACTGGCGAGTTTCATTTATATGGTAATGGATCGCCATTAAATTTGACCAGTTATGGTGAAATTATTGTCGAATTTAAAATTAATCTTGCTTCGAGTCTGGTCAATGGTGATACGGTTTCCAATCAGGCTGATTTAACTTCTGATACCGTATCAACCATCAGTGACGATCCCTTTGTTAACGGCACATCAGCACCAGGAGAAGCCTCTGATCCAACGGTAATCAATATTCAGACGCCAAGTCCTGCTTTAAAGACGGCTACCCAGACTACTGCAACTATTGGTGAACAGGTTGTTTATCAAATTACGATTCCGGAAACACCCATCAATTTCCCGCTTTATGATGTGAAAATCCGTGATAATTTGGCAGCATCGGCAACGGATATAAACTTTGTATCCGCATCTGTTGTATCTGGTGGTAGTTGGAGTTTAACCAATACCGGCACTTCAACCAATGTTATATTGGAAGATATTGCTACGGGAATAGATATCGTTGCTGGCGGGCAAATTGTCATCGATATGACTGTGGAAGTACAAAACACCAGCAATAATAATCGTGGTGATGTATTTGATAATCTGGTTTCTTACACCTTTAACCGAACTAATGGTTTGGCGTCTTCACAGGTTAATGTCGTAGATAGCTTGCCAGCCAGCATGACTTTGGTAGAAGCAGAATTAGTGGCGAGCAAAACTGCTACAGTCATTACCCCTGCACCTATAAGTGGCGGTAGCATTATTGAGTACCAGATTAGCCTGACCAATAATGGTGATTCAACAGCGTTTAACATCAATGTTTTTGACACTTTTTCACCTTATCTGGATTTAAATTCAGCTTTTACGCCAACAGCACAGATAGATGGAGCTCCTGTTGCAGGTTTTATTGATATCCCACTGATAGAACCGACTGGAGAAATAATCTGGGGACAGGGCAATGGTGACCTGTCATTAGATTTACCGGCGGGATCAACGTTAGTGTTAACCTATCAGGCAGTGGTTAATACCAGTACGGCCGTCAGTTTTAACAATACTGCCCATGTGGATTGGCGTTCATTAGATTTCGCAACTGCATCTGAAAGAGATGGAACAGGTTGCCCTACAATTACAGCACCTGATGATTATTGTGTTACCGCAATATCCGTCACATTGACGAGCGTTGATAACAATTCACTTGTTAAATCGGTAGTGTCTGACAGCTGGATCACAGATGGTAGTACAGCCAATGATTCTACTGTTCGAATTGGGGATACAGTGACGTATCGTTTGGCTCTCAGTTTGGGAGAAGGTGTCACTGAATCAGTAGCTGTGACGGATGTATTGCCTGCTGGTATGGCATTTGATTCATTGGTTGCCATTACGCCAGCTTCAGGGGCTTCTGTCTTTAATTATACTTTGGCAAGCCAACCAGCTAATGGTGACACAGGTAATCTGGCTTGGAATTTTTCCACTGTTACCAACAATCCGAGTAATGATGGTACGCCAAATGATTCAATTGTGATTGAATATGTTGCCAGAGTTTTACCCGATGCCGGAATAACTCAACAACCTTCTACAAGTCTAACCAATACAGCAACGTTAGCTTATCTCGATGTCAATGGTGTCACAGTGGTCGACCCTGCTCGTTTACAATCTACAGCCACCATCACCCTATTGCAACCGGTTATGACGAACTTGAGCAAAGTCGGGAATGGCGTCAGCAATACCATGGCAACGCCACTGAATGTCGATGTGGCAAATGATACTGTCGCCTTCCAGTTGCAATCCTGTAATGTCGCATCACCTGCCGCCCCAGCCTATGATGTTCTGATCAGTGATGTTTTAGCCACCCAATTTGATGAAGTCAGTATTAGTGGATTAACGGTGAGTATTGGTGGTATCAATGCTACACAAGGTGCCGATTATTTACTGACATTGCCGGCGACCAGAGGTGGTACGTTACAAATACAAATAATCAAACCTGTTTTGGCAGGGCAGTGTGTAGTCGTTGATTATCAGATAGGCTTTTACACTGATTTTGGCGCCAATCAAACCTGGAATAATGCAGCAAGTCTGGGCGAGTATTGGTCATTACCTTCGTCTTCAGGGCAACAATTTGTTGATGGCATTATCTCTTCATTTTATTTGTCCAATGTGGTGGGTGCTACACCATTAAGCAAGGTAATCTCAGTACCTGCAACCAATGAAGTCACCATTGGAGATACAGTTACTTACACTATCACCATTCCTTCGACACCCGTTAGTGCAGCACTGAGCAATGTGGTATTAACGGATCAACTTCATGATGCGCTTACCTATTTATCAGCTTCTGCAGTGGATTTGGCTGGTAATCCAATTGCCTTAACTGATACCACTAGCGGACAAAGTGTAAATCTGGCGATTGCTCAAATTCCGGCTGGTGAACAGGCAATTGTAATTTTGCAAACCCGAGTGGCGAATAACAGTTTTGCCAATGCCGGAATATCATTTGATAATACAGCATCTTATACCCATGCTGATTTACCGGTTCCGGTTACTGCAACCAGCGCGCAATTGAATATTGTTGAGCCATCTATCAATGTTAACAAAACCGTTTCTCCTACCATAGCACCAAATCCAGGCGATGTGTTGACTTACACTGTGACGTTAGTTTCGGACAGTGGTGCTAATTTCTCATCCGCTTTTGATTTGGTGATTGAAGACAGTCTAACTCTGGGTATGGCTTATCAAGCAGGAAGTGCCAGCATTACAGGTACAGGGAATACAATAGGTGAACCGATTATTGCGGGTGATGGCGTTGCAACTGCTCAAACCTTGAGATGGGATTTGGCCAGTGGAACAGCAGATATTGATGTTCCTGAAGGTGCAACAGTCACATTAACCTATGCGGTTGACGTTTTACCCTCGGCCCAACCAGGACAACAACTGACCAATAGTGTTGTTGCCAAATGGACTGGTCTGGATGGTATCAATGTTAATGAAAGAGATGGAAGTGGCGCGCCAGTTGAGAATGATTATTTCTCTGCGCCGGTAACTGCCAGTCTTATTACCCAGCCTAGCGCTTTGAGCAAGGTAACCAGTCAAACGCAAGTAACGATTGGTGAAACCATCACTTACCAGATTACTGTTCCATCAATCCCTTCGCCCACACCATTGGACAATGTCAGAATTCTGGATGATTTGAATGGATTGTCTGCAGATCTCGGTTTTGTCAGTGTAAGTAAAATTTCGGGCAGTCAGCCATGGACTCCAGTTAATACCGGTGATAGTAAAAATCTGATTATTGAAGATCCAAATATCGGTATTGATATTCCGGCTAATGAGCAAGTTGTCATTGAAATACAATTACTGGTTAATGATTCTGCTGTTAACGTCAATGGATTAACATTTGCCAATACTGCTGATTATACCTATGGTGCAACTCAAGATCCCGGGCAGTCGGGAACGAGTAATACGACAACCATTATTGAACCTGATGTCCTGATTCTCGAAAAAACTGGGCCAGATACCTTGCGATTAGGACAGCCTGGCACCTTTATTATTAATGTACATAATACGGGAACATCTCCAGCCTGGGATGTAACAGTAAAAGACCAATTGCCCAATCCAACACCTGGTGGCATGTGTGCCAATGCACCAACGGGTATTACTGCTCAAATTTTTGCAGCAGATGGAATAACACCTGTTTCTGCTGTTCTGGTACAAGATACAGATTATCAGATCAGCTTCCTCGGAGAGCCGGATTGTTCTATTACTTTCACTATGATGTCAGCTGCAGCGGCAATTGGTGCAGATCAACGATTAATTATCAGTTATGTTGCAGAGATTGATCCGGATACACCAAGTAATATTCAACTGACTAATATTGCTTCTGCAATTCAATGGTACAGTCAG
>JAOUOC010000006.1 GCA_029880585.1 Gammaproteobacteria bacterium | reverse complement strand
CGCGTGACACCAACATAGGCAAGCCGTCTTTCTTCTTCGAGTTTGTCAGGTTCATCCATCGACATCATATGCGGGAACAGTTTTTCTTCCATACCGGCAATAAACACCAAAGGAAATTCCAGACCTTTAGCAGAATGAAGCGTCATTAGCTGAACACAATCTTCATATTTTTCGGCCTGATTTTCACCGGATTCCAGCGAAGCATGCGTTAAAAATGCCAGCATGGGTGAAAGTTCAGGATAATCTTCTGTGTCAAATTCTCTTGCTGCAGCTTGTAGTTCAGCCAGATTTTCTTTTCTGGCAATGGCCTGCTCACCTTTTTCCTGAGCATACATTTCAAGTAAGCCACTGGCTTCAATGGTGATACCCACTTGCTCTTCCAGGGACAGATTTTCCATGCCATCAAAGGTTTCAGATATTATATCCAAAAAGCTGGAAAGTCCCTGAAGCGCTTTTGTCGATAACCCCTTTTCAGCAATAAGTTGTGTTGCTGCATCCCAAAGTGAAATTTGTTGAGAACGAGCGGTTAAACGGATCTGTTCAACTGATTTTGCGCCCAAGCCTCTGGCAGGTACGTTAACAACTCTTTCAAAAGACGCGTCATCTTTTCGGTTGTACATTAATCTTAAATAGGCCAGTACATTTTTTATTTCAGCTCGATCAAAGAATTTAAAGCCACCATAAATACGATAGGGAATTTGCCTTTGAATCAGGAATTCTTCCAAAACACGAGATTGCGCATTTGAGCGGTAAAGAATAGCAGCCTGATGGTAGGCATTACCTTGTTCAAACCATTCAGCTATTTTACTGGCGATAAAACGGGCTTCTTCCTGTTCATTAAATGCAGCATAAACAGAAATCGGGTCACCATCATTCCCATCGGTCCAAAGGTTCTTTCCCAACCGCTCACTGTTATTGGCAATAATGGCATTGGCGGCTTTTAGGATGCAGCCAGTAGAACGGTAATTTTGCTCCAGCCGAATAGTCTTCAAAGGTTGGTAATCTTTTCCAAAGCGTTGGATATTTTCAATTTTTGCACCCCGCCAACCGTAAATACTTTGATCATCATCGCCGACAATCGTGATGCCATTGTCCTTACCTGCAAACAGTTTAAGCCATTCATACTGAATTGCATTAGTATCCTGAAATTCATCCACCAGAATATGTTTAAAACGATCCTGATAATGCTCTCTCAGATGTTTGTTATCCCTTAGCACCTCATAACATCTAAACAGTAATTCAGCAAAATCAACCAAACCTGCTGTTTTACACGCCTGTTCATATTGGTAATAAATTTTACAGTGGGTACTGGTAAACAGATCACCACGATGCTGAATATCCTGAGGTCTCAGACCATCATCTTTCTGTTTGTTTATAAACCATTGTGCCTGCTTGGCCGGCCATTGGGTATCATCCAGATTAAGTTCCTTGATTATTCTTTTAACCAAACGGAGTTGATCATCGCTGTCTATAATTTGAAAAGCATCATCCAGATCGGCATCTCTGGCATGGGCGCGCAAAAATCGATGAGCCAGACCATGAAAAGTACCTACCCACATACTTCCTGATGAGCGACCAATCAGACTTTCAACACGGGAACGCATTTCAGCAGCGGCTTTATTGGTAAAGGTTACTGCCATAATCGCTTGCGGCATAAGTTGTTGTTGCCCAATCAACCATGCAATACGATGTACCAATACGCGTGTTTTGCCAGAGCCGGCTCCTGCCAAAACCAACTGATATTTTTCCGTTTCGGTAACAGCCTGTTTTTGTGCGTCATTGAGTTCACTCAATATGTGTGCTAATTGATCCATTTCCCCTCATTGTGTCGTAATGATCCGATGATCTGTTAAATTTGTTCCATTTCATTGTCAAAAAAGCATTTACCTTTGCCAGTTTATCTTTCTATAATTGGATAACGCTAATTTTATTAACTTTTTCGGAAAGCACTATGCCAAAAACCGCGAGTAAGAAGTCTCTGGATGTTAAAGCAACTCACAAAAATGAACAATTACAAATTGTTCACGAAATTTTTGAGTTACAGCAAACCGCTTTTAAAGCAGCACCTTATCCTTCTGAATCTCTCAGAAAACAACAATTGAAGGCGCTGAAAAAGTCCATTCTAAAGCATAAGGACAAACTCTTAAAGGCAACATCTGCCGATTTTGGCTGTCGATCCTATGACGAAACCCTGTTGGCAGATATTTTACCCACTATTATGGGAATAAATCATGCCCTTAAACATTTACGCCAATGGATGAAAACTGAAAAACGCAAAATTGATTTACTTTATCAACCTGCTCAGGGCTATGTGATGTACCAGCCTCTTGGGGTAGTGGGCATTATTTCGCCATGGAATTACCCAACCTTTCTGTCTTTAGGGCCCATGGTGGCGGCTTTGGCAGCAGGTAACAGGGTGATGTTAAAACCTTCAGAATTCAGTCCTTATACCAATAGAATCCTAAAAGACATCATCAGTGAAGCTTTTTCAAAGGATGAAGTATACATGATTGAAGGAGATGCAACTGTTGCTCAAACCTTTACCTCTTTGCCTTTTGATCATCTGATCTACACGGGTTCAACCAGTATTGGCAGAAAGGTAATGGAAGCAGCAGCCAAAAATCTTACGCCTGTAACATTGGAGTTGGGTGGAAAGTCTCCAGCTATTGTAGCACCCGACATTGATCCAAAGTTCGCAGTTGAAAGAATGATATTTGGAAAGTGTCTCAATGCCGGGCAAACCTGTGTTGCCACTGATTATGTTTTATGTCCTGAAGAAAAACAGGACGATTTGATAGCAGCTTTCAAAACACAATTTTCAAATCTTTACCCTGATCTTGAAAATGGGCAGTATACTTCGATTATCAATGATACGCATTTTAAGCGTGTATCCAAATGGCTTAAGGAAGCGGTCGATAAAGGTGCCAAGGCCATTGAGCTTGGCAAAACAGCTAGCAAGAACGCGATGCCGCTAACTTTGTTAACTGATGTCGATCCAGATAGTACGATAATGCAGGAAGAAATTTTTGGTCCGATTTTGCCGATTGTTACCTATAAATCAATTGATGAGGCAATAGAATTTATTCAGTCTCGCCCTCGCCCGTTAGCCTTATATATTTTCAGTTTTGACAAAAAGGTACAGGACAAAATTTTGAAAAGTACGCATGCTGGTGGTGTTTGTATTAATGAAACCGTTTACCATGTAGCGCAGGATAATTTGCCTTTTGGTGGTATTGGTGCATCAGGAATTGGTCATTATCATGCAAAAGAAGGATTTATTACTTTTTCAAAAGCAAAATCTATTTTCAGGAAAGGTCGATTTAATTCAGGTAAATTTGCTCTGCCACCTTATGGCAAACTGATACACAAATTAATTTACCGTTTTTATCTCAAGTCATAAATCGAAAAGGGCAGACACACTATTTTTCGGTGTGTCTGTTTTCCTGAATTTCAGAAACCTGTTTTTCCAGCGCTTCAATTTTTTGTCGGGTTCTTTCAAGCACTTTAAGTTGTGCATCAAACTCTTCCCGAGTCACAATATCCAGTTGCCCAAGAACAGTTTGCAAAATTTGTTTAAATTGATTTTTCAGGTCTGCCTGAAAGGCCTTTGCGCCCGGTGGAATAGCATCATTAAGTTTGGTTGCCAGGTCATCCAGTGTTTTGGTATCAAGCATGATTATGGTCTCTCTATTTACAGGACTGGTTTTTTATTTTACCATATTTTTTGATAATAACTTTTTTCTGTAAAACAAAGTACAGATTTTCCGGTCAATTGAAATAATATGCTTTCTAAATTCTTACCCGCTCACCTGGTTGGAGCAATTTCTTTATCCTTACATATCATTAATATTCTTATTTGGGTTCCACTTATTTTACTGGTAGCACTGGTCAAGTTTGTTTTACCGATCAAAATAATTACACGATTGTGCAACAATATTCTGAATCTGTTCGCCAGTATCTGGATTTCATTTAATACTTTAATCCATCGTTTCAGTAAGGATATTGTTTGGGAATTTAATCTTCCGCAAAACCTTTCAACAAACGACTGGTATCTGGTGGTAGCTAATCACCAAAGCTGGGCTGATATTTTGGCACTGCAAATGGCATTTAATCGTAAAATTCCTTTTTTAAAGTTTTTTTTGAAGCATCAACTTATCTGGATCCCGGTGATCGGTCTGGCCTGGTGGGCGCTGGATTTTCCGTTTATGAAAAGACATTCAAAATCCTATTTAAAAAAATATCCTCACAGGAAGGGGGAAGATTTTAAAACCACTAAAAAAGCCTGTGAAAAGTTTAAGAATATTCCAATTTCGGTAATGAATTTTTTAGAAGGTACCCGTTTTACCAAAGCCAAGCAATCGGCTCAAAAGTCACCTTACAAAAACCTGTTAAAACCAAAAGCTGGTGGCGTGGGGTATGTATTATCACTAATGGGCAATGAGATAAACAAAGTCATTAATGTCACAATTACCTATCCTCAAAACGCGTCGTTTTCCTCATGGGATTTTCTTTGCGGCAAGGTTAAACATGTGAAACTTGATGCAGTGGTGGAAGAAGTACCCGATCAAGTTAGAGGAAATTATATTGATGATCCCAAAATAAGAAAGGCTATGCAGCAATGGTTAAACCAATTGTGGCAAGCAAAAGATAAAGAAATCGACAGTATTATGAATCAAAAAAGTAGTGATAAATAGCCATTATGCTAAAACCACCAATCAGCAACCATTTTGCTGTCATTAGGAAATCATAATAATAAACTACACCTTTTAAAGCCTCAATTCGACTGTCTATGATGGCGAATAAGAATATGACCAATGCGGTATAGGCAATATCTTTTTGCCAACTAAGTAATTTTTTTATCATTATTATTTTCTCCAGTTAATATGGTTTGAGTATTGCTAGAGTGAAAATTCCGCTAATTGACAATAAAGCAAGACATAAGAAAACAATTCTTCTTTGTCTTGTTTTGCCTCTCTTAAGTGCAAAGCTGCCAAAAACGATATATAGCAACAACAAAATAATTTTGAGTAACAGCCATTTGATGGTAAAAGGATTAACACCGCTTGCAATTAACATGTAAATTGCTGCCGAGAGCAAAATGGTGTCAATGAGATGAGGCATTACCTTGCTCGGCTTACTAAACAATAATTTGTTATCAGTGAGCATCCAATAGCTTCTTAAGCAAAATCCTGACACAGACAAGATGGCAGCAATAAGGTGTATTTGCTTAATTATTTGATAATATTCCATTCCAGTTTACCTTTTAGTAAATCATATAGCTGGCTTTTTAATTGTGAAGATGAGGTTTCATCCACAGCCAGTTTGAAAGTCACTTGTTCTTCATAATCAACAACAATATCTTTGCATTCAAAATTGGATAACAAATTCTCGCAGGATTTTATATTTTCGTAATCTACAGTGAATTGTACGTGGATGTAGTCAATTTTTGATTTAATTTTCACTAATTCCAAAGCCTGTTTTACGCCACCACCGTATGCCCTGCTTAATCCGCCAGTTCCCAATTTTGTACCGCCGTAATATCGAGTACAAACGGCCATAATGTCACCAAGCCCGGAATGTTGTAGCACGTTTAACATTGGCTTTCCAGCCGTTCCGGAGGGTTCTCCATCATCACTACATCCTACTAATGTTGTGGATTCAGGATTGCCTACGATATAGGCCCAACAATGATGTGTTGCATCCGGAAATTGGTTGTTCAGTAACTTTAAGAATCGCCTGGCAGCCTCAACGGAATCAACATTCGCAATACGGGTGACAAATTGACTGTTTTTGATCTTCTCGGAAAACTCAACCTGTTTTGATGGTACCTGATAACCTGTCATCTATGCTTCTGATCTGTTTTATCTGGAAAATCAATTTATCATAATCTGTTAAATGATGGTTATGGTTTTAGTTAATTAATTTTTTAATGTATTGTTTTAGAAGCTCTTCCGAGGTCAAGGGTTCGCTGAAATAATATCCCTGAACATAATCAATCCCCAGTTCTTTTAGCCATTCTATTTCTTCAATTGACTGAACTCCCTCGGCTATTGTTTTGGCTTTTGTTGTCTCGGCAATTTGTACAGTTGCAGTAATAATCCTTTGATTAACTTTTGACTTCTCTATCCCTCTTACAAAAGAGGAATCTATCTTGATAATGTCAGCATTCATCAGCTGAATGTAACGCATGGATGAATATTCTACCCCAAAGTCATCAATGGCTACCTTAAAGCCCAAATCTCGCAACTCTTTGATCACCCTGAAAAAATGCGCCTGATTGGATGTTAAACCGGATTCTGTAATTTCAAAAACGATATGCTTGTT
This sequence comes from Gammaproteobacteria bacterium, assembly GCA_029880585.1. Lineage (GTDB taxonomy): Bacteria > Pseudomonadota > Gammaproteobacteria > Enterobacterales > Kangiellaceae > Aliikangiella. The sequence goes on along the minus strand of JAOUOC010000006.1, from coordinate 29,375 downwards.
ATCAAATGAATAGTTTTTTTTCAAACTTCTGATAAAGGGTATGAGAGAAGGGTTTTGAAGATCAAAGGCTGACAAGTTAATGGAAAGATGGAACTTGCCTGTAGGTGCATGCTCATTTAGCCAAAGAATTGTTTTTTCAGCTATGATTTGCGTCACATCAAAAATAATACCAGCCTCTTCTGCCAAAGCAATAAACTGAGATGGTGGAATTTCCCCTAATCTCGGATGTTGCCATCTGGAAAGCACTTCAGCACCGTAAAGTTTTTGATTTTTGATGTCAAACTGAGGTTGGAATACTATTGAGATATCCTTATCTGTAATAGCTTTTCTCAGATCATCAATGAGTTGAAGTTTTTCAATAAGGGCTCGTTCCTGCCTGAGATCATAATAGGTGTAGCTGGTGTTCTTTGACATTGCATCGTGCAAGGCCATTAATGCATGGTTGTAACATTCCTGTGCTGAGGTTTCATAGGGTTTGTATTCTGCAAGACCTATTTTAAAGTTTACCTTGGTGCGAATTTTATCAAAATAAACCGGGTGAATAGCCCATTGTAGTAACGTAAGCACAATTTCATTGATGGTATGGTGGGTCGGGTTAGCAAAAAGCAGGAACTGATCATTGGCCAAAGAAATAAGATAACCGTCTTCCTGATTGAGTAGCTTAAAAGGAACACACCAACCGGAATGTTTTAAAGCTTTTTTGGCATTTTCGGAATGCATTTGGTATGCACCTTCAAATTTATCCTTGCCAAGTAAGCCAGCTAAATCACGGTAGTCGTCAACTTTTATCACGATGAAATAAAGCTGAGGAAATTTGGATAGATATTTTTCATTTTCCAATAAGTAATTTTTAAAATAAGAGTAATTCGGCAGTAAATTTTGTGGGTCAATAAAGGCTCTGGCAATTGCTCTTTTTTCAGAATATTGCAAATTTTCTGATAGGGCAATTGACAGGAAGATAAGTTCCAATGCAACACCAACACTGAGGCTTTTTAAGGTAAATAAATTAGGCGGTATTATTCCATTAAAAGCGGCAAAACTTATAAAGCCACCAACTAATAATGATATCCAGGCGGCAAGAAAAAACCTTGCTGGATAAAATTGTTTTTTTAGCACAACGACACTCATAGATATAATATAAATGCTGACTATCCAGTTGGTCACAGTGAAGAGCATCAATATTTTTTGCTTTGGCACTAAAAGAGAAAAGATAAATCCAATAACAAGCAAAGTCAGGAAAAGGTTTTTCCAGCGATAAAATTCTGGAGCATTCTTTTCTGAATCCAAAAATATATTTGAAAAGATCACCCCAAGCCATAGTAGTACAAAGTTAATACTAAACAAGGATCGGTATAGAAATAATTGCGTTGATTCTGACCAAAAAAGAAGACCAAAACCTTCAAGTGTGGCAATGTAAACAAATACAACACAGTAAAATATTAAATACCAAAAATATGCTCTATGAAGCGAGATAAAAGTAATCACGGAATTGAATACAGCCATGACTAGCATTAATGAAATCAGCATACCCCAGAAAATATAAATCTCCATCATGTAGGTTTCAAAACTACTCTGGGATAAAAGGGTCATTGGTATACTGGCTGTTCTGACATCTTCTTTTCTAACTAATATGTCCAGTTTCTTACCAGAATTAATTTCAAAAGCAAAAAACGAACCTGTAAATTTCTGACTTGGTTCTATCACCAGATCAGAGACCCCCAGACGCTTCTTTTTTATAAGCGTTTTACCATCAAACAAAAAGATATCAAGACGCTCTATAAGATTGTTTTGTATGACCAGAACAAATCTCTTGCTGTCCTGCGAAAACACGCCTGCCTGTACGGGCAATTTGTACCAAAATATGTTATCTGACAAGGCTTGAGATGCTTTGTAATTATCTTTCGAAAACAAGTCTTGAGAAATGATTTGATCGGCTCTTAAATCGTTGGTTTTGGGAATGATTGCCGTTTCAAGAGGAAAATTAATTGGTTGTTCAACAAAAACATCTGTCAGCAATATTTCTGTTGCACGAAGATATGTTGTCAATGTTGTTGCCAATCCGGCCAACAACAATATAAGAATTTTTAATAATATATTTTTCAATATATCTTCCTGATAATTATCCTTACAGCAAGATAAACCTAGTATATCCCAAAAACCAACATTGTATGATTAAATTTATCTATAAAGAAAATACAATATGTTTTGTCTAATCAAGAGGTTATATTTGCTGTTGAAGCGTTTATATACTGATCAATGAATTTTTCGGCTGATACAGCTTCGCCTGTTAGCAATCCCTGTACATTATCAATATTATATTGATGAAGCGTTTCGTATTCTTCAATCGTTTCAATCCCCTCAGCGACAGTTGTGGCATTTATTGATGCCGCCATTTGGATTATTGCTTTTACTATATTTTTATTTACAGAAGACTTATGAATATCCCTGATAAATGACATATCAATTTTAATGATATCAGCCTTGATTTGTTGCAAATATCGCATAGAGGAATACTCTTTTCCAAAATCATCTATAGCAACCTTGAATCCTATATCATGTAAATCCTGAATCACGCGCAAAAATTGAGTCTGATTTTCCATAGCTGCTGTTTCTGTCACTTCGAAAGTGATTATCGAAGGTGGAATTCGATAAGATTCAATCTTTTGTCTTATATAGGGAACTAATATGGCTTGTTGGATATCGATAGCAGATAAGTTGATTGAAAAATGATATTCCGATTTGTAAAGATTACGTTTTGAAATCCAGCTGAAACTTTTGTCTATCATCATCTTGGTAATTTCAATTACCACCCCGGATTCTTCTGCCAAGGGAATAAACAATTCAGGGCTGATCATGCCTTTTTCAGGGTGATTCCATCTTACCAGTATTTCACCTCCAACCAGATTGCTGTCGTGCATACTGTATTGCGGTTGAATATATATTTCCAGATCCTGATTTTTAACAGCCTTTCTCAAATCAAACAAAAGCTCCAGCTTGTCTTTCAGATCCTTGCCCTGTTCCTCTCTATAAACAGACCAACAGGTTTGTTTTGATTCAGCATTTAATAAAGCAAGTTGCGCATGCTGATAGCATGTTTCCGCTTTTTCAGTGTGCAGATTGCAAAAAGCAAAACCAATATTAAAATCAAATTTAATTTCAAATTTATTAAACTTTATCGGCTCAATGGTTGTTTGAGACAGGTCATAGGCAATATCTTCTAGTTTTTGTTTATTTTTATTAGCTAACAGCAGTATATGATCATTGGGCAATGCTATCATGTAACAGGGTTTTGAGCCCGGACCTGAAAAAGGTATTGACCAGTTAACAATCGATAACAACGATTCCAGACGATTGATCTGCATTTGATAGACATCTTCGGCAGCTTTTTTTTCCAGCAAGGTGAAAGAATCTCTAAAGCCGCTGGCTTTTATTAAAATTAGAACAGCTTTTCGTCTGGGTTTTATCATCTCCGGTAATTCTTGCAAAAAACGATTGATAAAAAATGAGTAATTAGGCTGGTTGGTTTGTGGGTCGGTAAATGCTCTGGACATGGCATTAGTAGCGGTATATTTTAATCGGTCTGCAAGCGCTATGGACAAGATCAGCAATTCGATTAGAACGCCGATAACAAAGCCGTTGATAGTGATAAAGTTGGCAGGGATATAATTGCTAAATGCCATTAGAGACAATATACCGCCCAAAAGAACAAAAAACCATGACAAGAGATAAAATCTGGCCGGGATAAATTTATTTTTATATGAAGTTAACGCCATGCTAAGGCAAAATAATAATGAAACACAATAATAGGTAATAAATACAGGTGCTAAAATGTTCTTCTCTATTACAAAAGTAAGAGGAATGCCAATAATCGCGCCATGCTTAATTAATTTTGCTTTTTCATAGTGCATTGGAGCCATTTTTTTGGCGTTTAAAAATACCAAAGCAAAGTTAATCATGATCCAGACTAATAGAAAATCCAGCTCCAGTAGGTGTCTGGTCAAACTCTGCTGAAATTGATCTGACCAAAGTAAAAATCCAAATCCATAGGTACCGGATAAATGCAGAAAAACAACCAGATAGAAGACCAGATACCAGACATAGGATTTATTCTGAACCAACATAAAAATTACTGTATTGTAAATTGCGATAATAATCAGCAGTCCAATGACAACTCCCCAGAACATATATTGATGTGATAAATATTTCTGGAATGGTTTTTCAGCATATAATTGCATTGGCAAAATCATTGCGCCGCCACTTTGCTTTCTGATCAATACCTCTAACGTTTGATTTTTTTCGTATGGAATTTCAAAAATCATACCTTGATAAAAAGATTCGCCTTGGGTTGTTGTATTCAAAACCCCCAGATTTTTTGTACTCACCAAACGCTTATTTTTAAAAAGAAAAACATCCAGATAGGAGATAGTGGGATTTTGGAATATAAGATAGGCGCTTGATTTACCATTGTTTGAAGATTGTGATTTGATAACAAGGCGGTGCCAGTATGTCTCTTTGCCTAATTCCTGAGAGTCGTTATACAGTTCTGAAGAAAATATTTCTGGCTTGTTAATAAGATAATAAACCGAGAATCTTTGGTTCTCCGGCTCTAGTAAGGTTGGTAAATCGTCTTTAATGCTGATTGAAGAAAATTTGTCATCAAGTAAGATTTCCTTTGCAGGCAGAGGAGCACACAGTAAGACTTGAAATAAAATACAAAAAAAACAAAACAGATGCAGCGGCGTTTTTTTCTTTTTCATTATTTATACCCTGTAATTGAATTCAACTATTCAAAATAGTAAATTCAATACAACACAAATTTTCAGGATAATAGCGATGCCACTACTAACAACTATCCTGTTTAGTCATTCATTTTAAAAGCTTCTCTGGTTAAGTTTACTACCTTGTTTCCCTTAACAACGACATTATCTTCAATTCTGATACCGCCATAGGGTTTAAGTCTATCAATCTTTTCCCAATTAAACGCATTGCAGTATGAGCCGGATTTATGTGGCCGCAGAAGCATCTCAATAAAGTATAGACCAGGTTCGATGGTAAATGCCATTCCGGCCTCAATTATTCGAGTTAACCGCAGAAATGGATGAGCATCTGGCGGACTTTTTATTACTCCCGTTTGATCGGCAAAATGCCCACCTACATCATGTACCTGAAGGCCAATAAAATGACCCAGTCCATGAGGGAAGAAAACATTGCTTAGTCCTGCTTCTACAATTGAATCTGCAGACATATCGAGTAGATCGAAGTCTTTCAGGATTTGAGCTATTCTCAAATGGGTTTCAATATGCAGATCAACATAACTTTTTCCGACTTCAATAGAATCAATACAAGCCAGTTGTGCTTTGTCCATTGCCTGAATGAGATCAGCAAATTCACCATCTGAATGGCTGTAAGTTCGTGTGATATCAGCATGATAGCCATTGACGGTTGCACCGGCATCAATCAGAAAAGAAAGATGCTTTTCAGGCATGTGAGACGAACTATCCATATAGTGCAAAATAGAAGCATGTTCATTTAAACACACAATATTGCCATAGGGTAATTCATGTTCAAGCACGCCTAATGATTCAAGATAGGCAAGATGGATCTGTTGTTCGGATTTCTTTTCCCTAAAAGCATTTTCAGCTGCTTTATGCGCTTTGGCAGCTAATAGATTAGCTTGTTGGATACACGCAATTTCATAATCACTTTTATAAGCCCTTTGCCAATATATTTCATTGATCAACTTTTCGGGATTATGAGATGATTTGGAGAATCGAGTTGTTACCGAATTTTGTCCACCAAGAATAGCCAGTTTGCCATCATCTTTTGGCAAATGTTCAGCTATTTGAGCTTGTTCAGACACAACAACCAAATCAAAATGCTCAACCCAATATCCGGCTGGATCCGAAGGAGGCGTGTGCCAGTAATCAGCAGGTTGATAATAAACCAGCTTTGGTTTTCCAGATAATCCAATTATCAGATAACTGAAAGGTAAACCAGTCAAGGGCACATAGGTTCTAAAGAAAAAGCTGGATTTGAAAGGATAATCCATATCATCAAGATAAATCCCAACAGGTTCTCCTGAAGGAATCAACAAGGTGTCATAGCCATTTTTTTGCATTAAACCACGATGATTTGCCAGCAAATTTTCGAGATGCTCTGAATATAAGGCTGCCATGTTCATATTAAATATCCTTCAGTATTTATTCACGGGTAACTTGAGACTAGTTTGCACTTTTTGCTTCAAACGCACGACGTTTTTCAACAGCCATTGGCGTAATTTCTTCGTTTAACCCTTTGCAAAGTCCAAGTAGAAAATAAACTTCCGCCATCATAAAAAATGGGCCTATCATCAATTGATTTAAATCATCCACAAAAGCAGGTTTTGCCTTTTCATAGTAATGTCCGATAAATTGAAATACCCAGCCGATAACAAAAACAAGAATTGCAATCCAGTGGCCATTGTCATATCCGGAAATAATTTCAGCACAATAAACCATGGGCAAAATAAACAGAGTAATACCAATAGCCAGGCGCCAATGCAAAATAAAATAATAAATAATAGCAATGGAAAAAAAAGCTTTGGCCAAAGTTAATTTATAGCCAGCCTCGGAAACCGGTATTTGCACTGAAACCAGACTCATTAATACCGCAATTGCCCACATGATCAAGGGAATGCCTACAAAATGAGTGGTAATATTTTTTCTGTTTAAATGAACGCTTTTGTAGGTGGAAAGTTGTTCTTGTGCGCTTTTCATAGCTTACCTCTAATATTATTAAACTCTGCTTTATTAACCGGCCTAATCATGACAAGTTCGCAAGATATTGTAAAGTGGCAGTACGGACTTTATTCACACATATATATTTTGCATAGAATTGACGGATAAATTCCCTTATTCCAAATTCAAACAAGTGTTTAAATTTTCGATTTTCCTGCTATAATGATGAGCTGTACGAACATAAAATTCCTTTTTGTCATTCTGTATAATTTGTTTTCCAAAATGACACCCAACATCGGAGTAACCCATGATTTATGACGGTCAATCACTGCGCTGTCAAATGCTGGACAATGGCATTGCTGAAGTGATATTTGATAATAAAAACGAGTCTGTAAACAAGTTTGATGCCACGACAATGAAAGAGTGGCAAGAAGTAATTGATCTACTTAACAAGACTGATGGTATTAAAGGTGCGCTAACGACCAGTGCCAAGTCTGTTTTTATTGTTGGTGCAGACATTACTGAATTTTTGTCTATGTTTGCCAACCCCAGAGAACAAATGATTGCCTGGTGTGCCGAAGCTGGCGCAGTTTTTTCTAGCAATGAAGACCTACCTTTCCCGACTGTTGTTGCTATTGATGGCTTTGCTTTGGGTGGTGGTTTTGAAATGGCGTTAACTTGTGATTATCGCGTTGCTTCTACAAATGGTATGGTAGGTTTGCCTGAAACACAGTTGGGATTAATTCCAGGTTTTGGCGGAACTATCAGATTACCAAGAGTGATTGGTAGTGATAATGCAATTGAGTGGATTGCCACAGCCAAGCCTCAAAAAGCGCCAGCGGCTCTAAAAACAGGTGCCATAGACGCAGTCACTTCACCAGAAGATTTACGCACAGTTGCTATACAAATGCTACAAGATGCCATTGATGGCAAGTTAGACTGGAAAGCAAAAAGACAGGAAAAACTCGATCCATTAAAACTTAACAAGTTGGAAAGTACAATGGCATTTAATGTCGCCAAGGGTGTGGTGGGTGCAAAGGCACTGCCTAATTACCCGGCTCCAATGGAAGCTATTCGAGTGATTGAAGAAACTGCTCAAATGGGTCGTGATGATGCATTGAAAGAAGAGCATGTTGGTTTTGTTAATGTTTGTCAAACTTCGCAAGCCAGCGCCATGGTACAAATATTCCTTAATGATCAGTTGCTCAAGAAAAAAGCCAAGGCTGCCGCCAAAGCTGCCAGTAAAAAAGTAGCATCCGCAGCCGTATTAGGTGCTGGAATTATGGGTGGCGGTATTGCGTATCAATCGGCATCCAAGGGTATTCCGGTTGTAATGAAAGATATTAACCAGCCAGCACTTGATTTGGGAATGGGTGAAGCCATCAAGATCCTTAACAAAGGCGTACAATTAGGCAAGCTCAGTGCTGAAAAAATGGCCAAAGTTGTAGCGACTATTACACCAACGCTTGATTATTCAGCCGTTGCTCATTCTGATATTGTGGTTGAAGCGGTTGTTGAGAATCCAAGAATCAAAGATATCGTATTACAGGAAGTTGAAGGAATTATTAGTGATGATGCTATTTTGACATCCAATACTTCAACCATTTCTATTGATCTACTGGCGACTAACCTGAAAAGACCTGAGCAATTTTGTGGCATGCACTTTTTTAATCCGGTTCACAAAATGCCATTGGTAGAAGTTATTCAAGGCAGTAAATCTTCAGAACAAACCGTGGCAGCAACGGTTGCCTATGCGACAGCAATGGGTAAGTCTGCTGTTGTCGTTAAGGATTGTCCCGGGTTCTACGTTAATCGTGTGTTATTTCCTTACTTCAGAGGCTTTAGTCTGCTACTTAATGATGGTGCTGATTTCCGTCAAATTGATAAGGTGATGACCAAATTTGGCTGGCCAATGGGGCCTGCCTATTTGTTGGATGTTGTCGGTATTGATACTTCATATCATTGTGAAGATGTGTTGGCAGATGGTTATCCGGATAGAATGAGCAAGCTGGATGGCAATGTGGTTGAAACCTTGTTTAAAGCTGACAAATATGGTCAAAAGTCTGGTAGCGGATTTTACAACTATTCCATTGACAAAAAAGGCAAGCCGAAAAAAGAGTTCGATGAAGCTGTTTTTGATTTGGTTGGTACGCCTTCAAAAGAATTTGATGATCAGGAAATTGTTGAACGCATGATGATCCCTTTGATCTTTGAGGTTGTACGCTGCCTTGATGAAGGTATTGTTGATAGCGCTGCCGAGTGTGATATGGCTTTGATTTATGGCATTGGTTTCCCGCCCTTTAGAGGTGGAGCATTGAAATATGCTGATGAAATTGGTTTGGCCAATCTGGTGAAACTGGCAGAAAAATACCAGCATTTGGGTGCTGCTTACGAGATTCCGCAAAGGGTTGCCTCAATGGTTGCCAATAATGAATCTTTTTATAACGTTTAATACCGCTGATTTGGAGAGATGAAAATGAAAGAAGTCGTCATAGTTGATGCATTAAGAACGCCAATGGGCCGTTCAAAGGGCGGTATGTTCAGAAACGTTAGAGCTGAAACATTAAGTGCGCACCTGATACAAGCCATGTTGGATCGTAACCCTTCTGTTGATCCGGCTGAAGTTGAAGATGTGATTTGGGGCTGTGTTCAGCAAACACTGGAGCAAGGTTTCAATATTGCCAGAAATGCTGCCTTGATGACCAGTTTGCCGCATACTGTTGCAGCGCTAACTGTGAACCGTTTGTGTGGATCTTCCATGCAAGCCATTCATACCGCTACTCAAGCCATCCAAACCAACAATGGCGATATTTTTATTGTTGGTGGGGTTGAGCACATGGGACATGTACCGATGAATCATGGTGTTGATTTTGCACCACAAATTGCCAAGCATTCGGCAAAAGGCTCTGGCATGATGGGCTTGACTGCAGAATTATTGGGCAAACTGCATGGTATTGATCGCAAGACTCAGGATGAATTCGCTGCACGTTCTCATCAACGCGCGCATCAGGCTACTGTCAGTGGTGCTTTTGCAGCTGAAATTTTGCCAACCGAAGGACATGATACCGCTGGTGCATTAAAGTTGTTTGATTATGATGAAGTTATTCGTCCGGAAACCAGTGTAGAAACATTATCAAACTTACGGCCAGTATTTGATCCAAGAGGAACTGTTACCGCTGGTAATGCTTCTGCCATTTCTGATGGTGGATCAGTTATGTTGATCATGAGTGCCGATAAAGCCAAAGCCTTAGGTTTAAAGCCATTGGCGAAGGTTAGAGGAATGGCCGTTGCTGGTTGCGATCCGGCAATTATGGGTTATGGACCTGTTCCTGCTGTTAATAAGGCACTTAAACGTGCCGGGTTATCAACTCAGGATATTGATTTGTGGGAACTCAATGAAGCTTTTGCTGCTCAATCCTTACCCGTATTAAAAGATCTGGGTTTGCTTGATGACATGGATGAAAAGGTTAATCTTAATGGTGGAGCCATCGCATTGGGTCATCCTTTAGGATGTTCCGGCACCAGAATTAGCGGCACATTGCTAAGATTAATGGAAAGCAAAGATGCAACATTGGGCGTATCCACCATGTGTATCGGGCTTGGGCAAGGCATTGCTACAGTTTTTGAAAAAGTATAAATGATTCATAAGGCGGTTAAATAACCGCCTTTTTTATGCAACTGGTAGAATTTGCTAAATAGCTATTGTGCATTAAGATATATTCCATTCATTTTTTATGCTATTTTATTGATAGCAAAATACAATTAATAAAAAGATTAAACCTTTTGTAATATATAAGCAGCTATAACCACCTGCCAAGGATTCGGTATAATAACAAGTTATGCTGTTTTTTTGGGGTAGAACAATGAGTCAGAAAACGGCTATATTGATCTGTGGTTTTTCCAATTGGGGAAAAAATACAGTTATTCAAAATCTCTTTGGTAAAACACGATTTGCCAAAACCACCGATCATAAACTTCATAGCAAACCTTTTTCCGTTATTCAATACGAAAACAAATGCGAGGAAGATTTTCTGGCAACCATTTCTGATATAGTCAACAGTTCTCCCAATAGAGGTAAAAATATTATCGCTGCTATTCAGCCAACTAAGGAAGATTCTAATAACTCATCAAAAATAATCCAGACAGCATTTAAAGATTACAATGTTCATATTATCTATCTGGTCAACAAATGGGATGGTACTGCTCAACTTATTATTTCTAACATCATGAAATTTTATGGCAACAGCAAGATTAAGCATATTCCAATCACTGCAACCAGTTTAATAGCAAGACAAAAAGAAGTTGATAATGCCGTCAAATCAATTGTTGAGAAAATATAGCTGGATTTGAAATCTTGAATTTTAAATTATTTTCAAGCATGTTATTCTTTACAAAATCAATAACAAACAGGAATTGATAATGGACAACCACTGCATAAGTTGTAAAAGGGAAATTACACTAGGTCAAAAGCAGTGTCCTTTTTGTAATGCGCCTCAAAATTATTTTCTTTACTATCTGAAGGATATTTCTGCCTTTTTGGTGCTCATGATTATTGGCGGGACTGTCGGTTATAAGGTATTGGAAAATCGATTTGCCGGTCAGATTGATGAGCAAATTTCTTCTTATGAAGTCAGGATTGAACAATCTAATCAGCAAATAAACGATCTCCAGACACAATTACAATCAGCTCAGGAAAAAATAAAAGCCATTGAGGAAAGTTCTGCGCAAACCAGTGGTGCAGTTGAAGAAGAAAAAGCCAAGTTAGCAGAAGCAGAAGAAAGAGCGACCAAAGCAGAACAGAGAGCGGGCTGGTTAAGTCGTGAAAACAGTCGTCTAAAATCTGAAATGCAATCTCTGACAACAAAAATTATTGAGTTACAACAAAGGCGGCCAGCAACACCTGTAGCTCAACCAGCGGCACCAATTCAATCATCTGAAGAAACGCAACAGAATGATACTCAACAATAGAATAATGAAATTTGATGATTGAAGTTGATATTGATAATTGGGAAAGAAAGCAGCATTTTGAGTTCTTTCGTCGAATGGACAACCCGCTCTACAATATCTGCTTCGATCTGGATATTTCAGAACTGCTACCTTTTATTAAACAACATCATTTATCCTTAAATCATACGATGGTATTTTTATCGATTAAGGCGGCCAATCAGACTGAAAATTTTCGTTATCGTTTAAGAGATGACAAGGTTGTTTTACACGACAAGCTAACCCCTTCTTTTACTTCTATATCCAAAGAAACCAATCTGTTTAGGTACATCACTGTAGAATTTGTTGATGATGTTTTTCAGTTTAATGAAAATGCTGAGCAAATAGTTAAAAAGCAAACAGAATACTTTCCAACAGAAAATAATCACCGAGACGACTTTATCTATTTCTCATCTATTCCCTGGATTTCTTTTACCGGACTGGATCATGCAACTGATACAAAGAATGTTGATTCTGTGCCAAGGATTATGTGGGGGAAGTTTTATCAAAAAGAAAACAGAACGGTTATTCCCTACAACCTGCAAGTCAACCACTGCTTTATTGATGGATATCATTTGGGGTTGTTTAAGGAAAGGCTGGATTTGGAAATCAAATCACTGACAAGTTAAAAATACATTAATCCAGCCCTGGTTTAGGAAAGTAAAAAGTGTTTACTTTTGTTTTTTCTGCTTATGTTGTTTGATTTCTTCTTCACTCAACCCCAAAAATCTGGCGGCATTGTTATAAAAGATATCTTCCTTTTGTTGCAGGGTTAAAAAGCTGGCCGAATTAACTGCTTTAACGGCAGCTGAAATAGTTTCAGGCCATACCATCTGATCAGTGGCAAACATAATACGTTTACCATATCCAGCATCCACCAAACCCTTTAGATAACGATGAACCTCTTCTTTCGGCAAAGCCCAATTTATTGCGCCCATCTCAACATAAACCTGAGGGTGTGCGTACATAAGCGCCTTTAACTCATCAAGATAAGGCCATGCAGCATGCATGATGTAGATTTTCATATTGGGATGTTTAATCAAAACTTCTTCAAGCTGAAGCGGGTTAGCATTACGAGCTCTAATATCTGGATCCATGATATAAGGGCCTCCAGGTGGCCCACCTGGCATTAAATGGTATCCAACAGGTATTTGTAACTCTTCTGCAAGCGCAAAATAGGGTTCCATTGATTCATCATTTGCTAAAATTCCATCATAAAAGGGAGTCAACTCAGCCATCACTTCAAGATTGCCATTTTCATAAAGCTGCGCGAGTTCTTCAATTGTGTGGGTTTCATCATTAGCAATGATAACTTTATCAGAATGAGTATTTTTCCATAATTCCCCGCTGGTTATAACGGCTTTGACGATATTATTTTTGGCCATTTGGTCAAAGGTTTCAGACTTGTGTTTTTCCGGGTCTTTTGAAGCAGTGAAAACATCACCGTTGGGTAATGGTGGCGTAGTAAGACCAAACCTTGGTTCAGCTTCAGTATAGGCATGAAGATGCATATCAATAATTGGGCCAGTATAAATTTGATTGCTGTTTTCAAGCTGTGGCGGACTTGCGTCTGAACAGGCCAGTAATAGTGAAAAAATAAATATCGATGGGAAAAGATTTTTCATGTTGGTTCCTCCGTGAAAATTTTGCTTCTTATAACTCCTGTTGAAAGATAACTGCTTGTTGAAGCAAAGGATTATATAGATGATGTTATTGGGTGGTCAATTTATAAACACCAGATATTCATTTTCAATTCAGTTCTGGTTCATGATTAATGAACTAAATTACTTTTGGTTATGTCGTACTAAATTAATACAATACAAAAGGAGTTATTATGAAAAATAAATTATTGGTTATTACTTCGTTGGCCGTTGCATTCAGTTCAGCCATTTCAGCTGAAGAATATCAAACTTTTACTTCATTGAATTATTCAAATGTTGAGTTTTTTAATCAAACCTATGAAAGCTATTCTTTAGCAGCAACTCATTATTTTGATCCCAAGGTTTCTTTAGGTCCGCTGGTTGAATTTGAATATATTAATACCACCAGCAATATTTCAGCTTTTACGTATCATTCTGATTTTATAGATGTAAACGCACTGAGTGCTGAATTCTTTGGGGATAATTTTTTCATTGGACTTTCGTATGAAAAAAGAGAAACAGATTTTTTTAGAACTGAAGATGATTTTGATATTGATTTTTTGGGGTATAGCTTTAACAAAAATATACAATTGATTGTTTCTGAAAGAGCAATTGTACCTGGAGCCGGATCTCTATACGGAATAAAATATAATCATGACTTGGAAGGTAACGATTATTTAGGGTTAAATGTTGGACTAAACGATGGCATTTTTCAGTTACAAACCACATACTTCGCAGATTTAGGTGATGATCATTATTTGAAATTAGGCGCGCAATATTTTTCCAGAAAAGATCTGGGTCAATATTATGGGGCTGTCAACGCCAGTTATTATTTCAGTAAAATGACATCATTGTCATTAGCATATGACAAGACGAAAGATTATTCAGTCGGGCTCAGACATTTCTTCAACAATAATTTCTCTACCAATATTAGTTATGGTAGTAATAGAGATTTTTCTGATCTTAAAGAATACCAACTAGGGTTAGCTTACTGGTTCTAAAAAGCATTCTATTTCTGACATTATATTAATCAAATTTGTATAATGGTCTCCAATATCTTGTGGAGGCCTCTATATGCAAATCACGTTAAACACGCAAAACTTGCAAATCAACAAAATCCATCATATTAATTTTATCGTAAAAGATCTTGAAGAGGCTGTTATTAAATATAAAAAGCTGTTGGGCGGCTGTGAATTTATTATTGATGATTTACCCCAGCGTAAAGTTAAAACCGCAAGAACCCTGATTGGTGAACAATGGTTCGTTTTGGTTCAGCCCACATCTGATACAGGCATTCCTGCCGAGCATTTAAAGGAACATGGAGAAGGCTTTTTTCTACTCTCTTTTGCTGTTGATGATTTAGAGGCTAATACGAAAAGACTGGAAAAGGAAGGATTTACAATGACTGCACATCAACCAAGAAAAGGTCTGGAAAACTGGCATATCCGGGATGTGGATTCAAAACAGACTAATAATGCTCAAATTCAATTTTGTCAGGAGATTGATTAATTGATTAATTGCTTAATTATCTGGGTTACTAGAACTATCTTTGATTGACTCTTTCTGTTGCTTACCGGATAAAACATCATTGAACATATCAGCAATATGTTCTGATCCAAAAGTAGAAAGGTGATCATCATCCCGATATAAAGGCATACCATCCAAAACCACCTGACAATATTGTTCATTGCAGAGATATGAAGCAGGCTCTACAAAAGTTATCGGCATGATACTTTTTATCTGATCGTAAATCGGATTCATTTTTTCAATTCGTTGATGATATTCATTAACCGTCGGTGAAATTAAATGATTGGCATCTCTATCGGTTAATCCAGAAATCATAAAAACAGTTGGTACATCATAGCCAACTTCAGGTACCTGATTGACAATAACCACCTTCTTACCCAGTTGTTTGAGAGCATTAATGGTTCGGATAAATCCGGCTTCCACCATTTGAGCGTTAGTCTGTTCGACATCTTGATTTCCGGTATCAATATAGGAAATCGGAATGCCCGACTCGTGTTTAAAACGATCACCATTAACGGCCAGACTCCAGCGTGCTGCAAGAATCACAGTTGTGATCTCATTATTATCAGCAATAAATTCCAGTACGGTTTGATTAAATTGAACACATCTGGGTTTATCCGGTCTTTCCAGTAACAATAAAGGCGGGCATGCTGATTGTGTGGCAATCTTTCCGCTAACATTTAAATTTTTCGCGCTAAAATCAACGGATGAGGCAATGGCTCTGGCATGAGAATCTCCCCAGAGAATAAAGCTGGTTTCTCTATTCTCAACACCCATATCACATAGAGATTCATTATTTTTTATTCTTTTTACAACGCCCTCACAATCATCCCAATGCTCCCATTGGGCATCTTTAATATCAAAAGGTTGAGATGTAATTCTGGCAACCCGATCTGGATAGCCTCTGTTTGCTATAAGGGCAGCACCACAAATAAATAAGATACCTGTTGTCCATCCAGCAGCTTTGAGTAAAGGGCGCTTTTCTTTAAAAAGTTGTTTTTTTCTAAAAGGTGTTTCAACAAATTTCCATGAAAGAATAGATAAAACGAAAGTTAGTCCTATCATCATGGCCATAACTATATGAGAAGGCTCATGAATAGTAATTACTTTGGTATAAACGATTACTGGCCAATGCCATAAATATAAGGAATAGGAGATCAAACCAACAAACACCATCGGCTTAATACTCAATAGACGATAAACAACTGATTGCCCGCCACTGCCTGCATGGATGATCAAGGCAGTTCCTAATACCGGTAAAATGGCGGCATAGCCCGGAAATGCTGTGTCACCGGTAAACGCAAAAATACTGTAGAGAATCATGGCTAAACCAATGATTGAATTGATCTCTCTAATGGTTTTTGACTTTGGTGCAGGAATAGCATTTATTGCCAATAGGCTGCCAACAAACAATTCCCATGCTCTTGTATGTAACCAGTAAAATGCACCGGAAGGATTGCTTTCTGTCAAAAATATACTGGCAATCAAGGACAATAAAGTGAGTGATAAAATCCATCTGAGATAATGCCTGGTATCAACTTTTGCAATCAAAATCAAAAGCCAGGGAAAGAAAATATAATACTGTTCTTCGATTGCCAGTGACCAGGTATGTAACAGTGGTTTTAATTCTGCAGCGGTATCAAAATATCCTGCCTCGGAATAGAACAATAAATTTGAAACAAATAACGCAGTTGAAATAGCACTTTGACCCAAATCAATCACACTTTTAGGGCTTAACAGAATTGAACCAAAAATAAGAGTGAAAAACACCATTACCGTTAATGCTGGTAAAATTCTACGAAAACGCCTTTCATAAAAGCGGGAAATGGAAAAATTATCGTCCTGAATTTCTCTGACAATAATTGTGGTGATCAGATAACCGGAAATAACGAAGAAAACATCAACCCCCACATATCCGCCACTAAAGATAGAAAGCCCGGAATGGAAGAACACAACAGATAATACGGCAATGGCTCTTAGGCCATCAATATCGGAACGGTATTTGGGAGTCATTAAACAATCACATTCATTTATCAAACAACATCAACTAATGCATGTTAGCATCTATTGCGAAATTATATTACATCTTGCCACAATTCCCTATTTTAGAAATAGAACTGAATAGCATATTTGATAAATCATTAATTAATTTAATCGTGTTTTTGTTATACTTCGAGCACTTGATGATTAACGGATTGTGTCGAATTCACACCCAAAGATACTTTATGCACCAATTGCACAACAAAAACTTTATCTACACGGTAACAACAGGTCGAAGTGGTTCTAATTTTATTAAAGAAGTTTTTGCCTGCCTGCCTGATACAGTCAGTTTACATGAGCCCAAGCCCCGTTATGATCGAATTATGCGAGCGGTACAAACACATCCACATGTAGCCAGACAATTTCTGATTGAAAAAAAATTGCCTTCGATTAAAAAGGTGTTAGGTAGTAAAACAAACTATTTTGAAACTAGTCATTTATTTGCCAAAGGTTTTCTTGAACACTGGTTAAATATCGAAGATTTGCCAGTTCCTAATCTGATTTGTTTAAATCGCTCTCATCGTGATGTCAGTTTAAGTTTTACCCGGCTAAACAGCATACCAGGTCGCAGTATTAATGGTTTAACCTACCTTCTATCTCCTCTGGATCCAAATAATCTGACCAGCATAAAAGGGTTGAAATCAGCTAGCGATGAAAAATATAGCGATTATCAATTTAACTATTGGTATTGTCTTGAAATGGAAGCGAGAAAAAAATATTACGCTGATTTGATTCAAGGCAAAGGTGGTGTTGCAGTAAATGTTAGTGTGAAAGATCTTAAAGTGCTGTCAGCATTTAATGATTTTTGCGATCAACTTCATCTTCCTCGACTGGGTTTTTGGGGTAGAAAGCGTTTTGATAAAATGACTCGGACTGTAGTAAATGCAAAATCTGCTAAAAAAAGAGATTTGGATTTTAGCGAAGAGCAGCTTGATAAGTGGGAATCTGAAATCAAAGACAATCTGGTAAGCAGGGTGTAAATGGTATGAGTGGCTTGAATAATAAATTGAAGGTCAGTGTCATATTCACCACTTATAATGCCCATGAGTGGTTGGAAAAAGTGTTGTGGGGTTACAGTGTTCAAACTTACCCGGACTTTGAGATTGTGATTGCTGACGACGGTTCTGATGAACGCACAAAAGCTGTGATTGAAAAAATAAAAAAAGAAACCGGGTTATCCATTCAACATGTCTGGCATCCAGATGATGGTTTTAAAAAGTGCGAAATATTAAATCGCGCGATTTTAACGGCAAAAAATGAATATCTGATTTTTTCGGATGGTGATTGTATTCCGCGAAATGATTTTGTCGCAGAACACATTTTACATGCCAAAGAAGGATTGTACCTGACTGGCAGCTGTATTCGCTTGCCAATGTCCACCAGTGAAACTATTGATAAAGATGATATCCTGACCAATCGTTGTTTTAACTGGAAATGGTTAACTGACCATGGTTTGCCAACCAAACGCAAAAATATCAAATTAAAAGCCAAAAAAAGGTGGGCTGGTCTACTTAACTTTATTACGCCAGCACGAACCAACTTTACCGGTGGCAATGCCTCAGCATGGAAAAAGGATATTTTGGCAGTTAACGGTTTTGATCAAAGAATGCAGTGGGGTGGCCTTGACCGTGAAATTGGCGTTCGGCTAAAGAATCTTGGGATTAAAGGCAAGCATGTACGCTATAACGCACACATTATTCATCTGGAGCATGCCAGAGGTTATAAAGATCCTGAAATGGTTGCACGTAACAAGGCACTGCGTATTGCCAATGCAAAAAATAAAGTAATCAAAACAGAGTACGGGATAAATTTGATATTGGATGAACAGAAGTAACTAACTATTCATCCTGATCGAGGTTGGCCTGCTTTTCTCGATATTCATTCTGAACCTGACGAATTTTACTACGTACTTTTGCACGCTTCGAGTCAGGTTTGTATCGCCCTTTGAAAATATGGCGAATTTGATAAACACCGGGGACATCAACAGGAATTCCACGAGTACCTAATAGCCATCGAAAAGCACGATCTTCATAGCATTTACACCAGGTATCTGATGGTGTTTGATACAATGAAAGTCCGTCACAGTAGCCAATTGCTCTGGCAACATCACCATGAACAATCTGGAATGCACCCTTGGCTCTATCTCTGGAATAAAGCGTAAAATCCTTATCCTCTATATCAACCAATTGAGGTTTACTGCCCATTTGTAACATGGGGTCATCTTCTGCCAGCATAGGTGTTGTTCTTTCCTGACGAGGAAATAGCAAAGATTCTTGTCGGCCCTGAAGTTCGTCCGCAAGCGTATCGAGACAGTCTTTATGGAAAATAATATCGCAGTCGGTAAACCATAGCCAATCAGCCCTGGAATTTTTTGAGGCCATGTTACGCCCAATGCCTCGACGAAACAGTAAAGGTTTTTCCAAAGCTACAAAATTCCAGGTTACGTTTTTAACCTTTTTCTTGCCAATAAATTTTATTAATTCAGCGGTTCTTTTATCTTCTTCTGAATAGAAAACCGTCACAATCAGAGATAGTTTTGTTGGCGGGTAATTCACAAATGAACTTAATTGATAGGCCAGCATATTACCGTAATTCCAGCAATGGCTGACAATTTCGAGAACCAAATCACCATCAGCTTTCTTTCTATCTTTTTCGGCAGGAATGGGATCACGAAACCAACTAGCTGGAAATAGATTGCTGGCTGCGGCTCTAAAGAAATAGCCTAGCAAAAAATCATACCATCGCTGTGGATAAAGTTTTGTCGGTTTCATGTTATTGATGCTGAATAATGTAATATTAAAAGCGCGATTCTAGCATATTACTTAAATGTTCAGTAGAAATGCAATGATTCTCTTGATTCATTTTGTGATCAGATAAGAAAAGTAGAGGCAATATAAAGCAATTTCAGGTAATTTTTAGTTAATTTTATTACGAATCGCAACAAATTGGTCATAGTTTTCTAAAAACAAATCAACAAGGGTTGGATCAAATCTTGAGGCTCTATGCTCTTTAATATAATCGCAAATAGCATCATCTTTCCATGCTTCCTTATAATATCGATTTGAGCTTAGCGCATCAAAGACATCTGACAAAGATGTGATTCTTCCATACAGATGTATTTCTTCCTGTTTTTTTCCTTGAGGATAGCCCGAACCATCCCAGCATTCATGGTGATCAAGTGCAATAAGAGAGGCTGTTTGCAAAACTTTCATTGGAGAATTTTTAAGCATTTCATAGCCTAAAATAGCATGGCTATTCATGATCTCTCTTTCGATTGGTGTTAAATTGTCAGCTTTGGTTAGAATTTCTTCGGGAATGCCGATTTTGCCAATATCATGTAAAGGCGAAGCCTTTTTTACCATTTCTGCTTCTATTTCAGAAGCACCATAAAGTTTGGCTAAAAGTCTGGAATATTCAGCAACACGCTGCATATGAGCATTGGTTTCTTTGCAACAAATACTTGATATTGCTTCAATAGCAGCATCAATGTTCTGTTCGGGATCTTTAAGATCCAACAATATTTGCCTTAGTTTGTCAGCGGCTGTTTCTACAGTAACCTCGTCATACTTAAACATATACATTGCCTTTATTATATTCGCTTAGTTGTTATATTAATTTAGGGCAACTTACTCCATTTAACTGCCTTTGAAATCATGCAAATCACCTTATCATTTTTTATTGAGCAAAACATGAATGTTTATAAAAATATCTCATGTTTAAGATTAAAATGAGATTCCTGTCATATTTAATTTAAAAAGGCTTATAACCTTTCGCAACTGTTTGTTATACCTTCGGTGAAAAGAAAAACAGATAAAAGAAGCACTGGCATTTAATGAAGCAAATTCGTCAATTTTTCTTGAGTTACAGATTTGTTATCGTAAAACTTATCATCAAGATCAAAGCTCATTGGAGTGTTCCAGTGAGCGCTATTTCTTTGCACGAGGATGCGCTTCATCGTACACACTGGCCAATTTTTGAAAATCAAGATGAGTGTAGATTTGAGTTGTAGAGATATTGGAATGTCCTAACAATTCCTGAACGGCTCTCAGGTCGCCTGAAGATTCAAGCAAATGACTCGCACAAGAATGGCGAAAGCGGTGAGGATGAATGCGCCCATTAATGCCCGCTTTTTTACCCCAATAGGACATTCTGTGTTGAATAGTTCTTGGTGACAATCTTGCCTTTTGCTCCGAAATAAACAGCGCCTCTGTGTTATAACCGTTTAACCATACATGCCTGATCTCAAGCCAGTTTTTAATTGCAGTTAATGCTTTTTGGCCTACAGGAACAATTCTGCTTTTATTGCCTTTACCTAAGACTCTTATTTGCCTTGATTTAAAATCGATATCCGGGCAATCAAGTCGGACTAATTCTGCAAGACGTAAACCACTGGAGTAGAATAGTTCTGCAATAGCTTTATCCCTGATACCAATATCTTCACCCTCATCAATTTCATCAAGGAGCAGGAACAGTTGTTCAATTTCTATAGTTTTTGGTAATCGCTTACCCGCTTTGGGTGACTTGATACCCTTTGCGGGGTTGATTTTAGCCATATTATTTTCAATTAAAAAAACAAAAAAACTTCTTATAGAGGAAAGTAAAAGGGCAAGTGACTTTGCAGAAAGTCCTTGCCGATGACATTTGGCAATAAACTGTCTAACATCCTGAGTTTTTAAGTAGCTCCATTTTTCTATCGAGTTTTCATGGACATAGTGGAGCAACTTGGCCAATTGGCGCTGATAATTTGACTGGGTTAATTGAGAATAATTTTTTTGTTCTACAAGCTGCTTGAGGAAGCTTTCAACAGGGGAGGTTAAGCCTTCAGGATAATTTGTAGAATTGTTATCTTCAGCTTCCATGATATGCTGTTTTAAGTCACCTTTTTATACGTGTCAGTGAGATGTTCAACCAGTTTTGCAATGAGTTCAACAAACAAGGTTCCCATATGCGGCTCAAAGCGATCAACTTCCTTACTGGCTAATGCCAAAAGTCCACTTTCACATTTGTCGCCCAATGGAACCAAAGCAAAGGATTGAAGGTCTCTGCCCATATCACCGAATAGTTTAACTTTAACTTCAGAACCCAGTCGGCCACATAAAGTCTGATTATCCGGGAAATGACAATTTAGCATGGCTTTAATGTCTTTTGCATCTGAAACGATTTGCGCTGGAGCTGAGGCGGATTTATATTCACCCACTAACACAAGCGCTGCGCCGTCCAGATCAAAATCCTTTTTCAAAGCATTGATTATCTTTGCGCTCAATTCTTTTAGTGATTTTGCTTCAAGAATATCCAACATAAATTGATTACATCTTAGTAATAGTTCTTCATTGTTGTGAGCAGACCGGAGCATTTCTATCAGTTGTCCCTGAAGCGACTGATTGCGTTCTCTTAGAACCTTGATCTGATGTTCAACCAGAGATGATATAGTGGAATCGTTAGTAGAAAATTCCATGTGTGCGAGCAACTGCGGGTTATTCTTTAAAAAATCTGGATGATTTGCCAAATAATCTTTGACTTGTGCTTCATCCATTAGCTGCTTGATTTTGTTTTTTCTGACTTCTTCCAGTAGTTGCGGATTTGATATTTTCATAGTTCTATATACCCCTGATAAACTAATTCGGCTGGTCCCATCATTTTAAGAATTTCTCCCCTGCCATTCCATTCTATATGTAAATGGCCGCCTGGCAAATAAACTTTAACCCTTTTATCGGTTTTGTTTTGAATATTGGCAATAACCGCACTGGCGCATGCCCCACTTCCACAAGCCAATGTTTCTCCTACGCCACGCTCAAAAACCCTCAATCTGATTTCATCTCTTGCAACAATTTGCATGAAATTAATGTTAGCACCTTGCGGAAATAATTGATGTCTCTCTAATTGGCTTCCAATACCCTGAACATCAGCTTTTTGTACATCATCAACAGTGATGACACAATGGGGATTGCCCATGGAAACAGCACCAAATGAAAGGGATTTGTTTTGAATTTCAATCTGATAACTTTCTGCCTCCTCCGACTGGTTCAGGGGCACATCGTGAGGCTCCAGCTTTGGTACACCCATTTCAACACTAACCAGACCATTACGCAAAATATGAAGATTCATTAATCCGTTGATAGTACTAACACGAATTTTATTTTTCCATGTCAGCCCCAAATGTCTAACAAATCTTGCCAGACATCGCGCTCCGTTTCCGCATTGTTCAACTTCTCTGCCATCAGCGTTAAAAATGCGATAATGAAAATCCACATCTGGTTGCTGAGGTGGCTCAACAAGCAATAGTTGGTCAAAGCCGACACCGCGATTGCGGTCAGCCAGTTTTTTTATCTGGCCTTCACTAAAAAAGATTTGTTGTGAAACGCCATCCACAACCATAAAGTCGTTACCTAGCCCATGCATCTTGGCGAAACCTAACATCATAACTGCTCACCTTTTTGAGCAGATTTACCTTTGAGTGATATGGTTTTGTTCGTAGGAGTGTCGATTGATAAAGGGATATCAGAATTCGTATTATCTGACTTGTTATCTTTCATTGTTTTGATGTGAGGATCATCCTCAATAATCAAATCACCTTTTTGACCACAGGAAAACAACAATACAGCGGATAGTAATATTAAACTTTTAAATTTTTTCATTTAAGCTGAATAAAAAATTAGCATTGCTTCATTCTCAACAATTTTGCCTGAGAAATCAATGAGTTTGTTTTTTGACTAAATGAATTACAGCAGCACAACCCTTTATATAGCTTAAAGCGATAAAAATTATGCTGTTAATAATTTGAAGTTGTTCACTTTTTAATAATATATTTGACATTTATTTTATATTTGCAGCTGCAACCAGTTATAATAAAGAAGTAATAACAATTTAAATCTTAAAAGGATATTTAAAAAAGATGACAATTGATCAAACAGAAATTTATGAAAAATCTCCTGTTGGCGTAGTTGTCTGTGATAAATATCAAAGAGTGTTATGGTGCAATGACAAGTTTCTTAATGATTCAAAACTTGATCAAAGTACTGTTGTTGGCCAACTTTATTTATCCTTGCCAATCGAAGTGATAGATAATCACTGTCAGATACTTCCACCTGATGGTGATAAATCGAATAATGAGCAGCTCAGGTTCAGTTATTGGCAAAGCAATGTCGATACTCCTTCTGGTGCTGTCGCACACTATTTTGTTAGCAATCGAACAAATCACAACACTGTAAAAGTTTCAGCTCACAATTTACCACAAAGACCTAACTGGCTAGAGTTTCTGGATTATGAAGTTAGTCGAAGTCGGCGTTATGGTAATCCCTTGTCATTACTAAAATTACATTTGATTGTTTTTCAAAAGCCGGATGATTTTAGTGAGGAAGTTTTGCATCAAACGATAAAAGTCACCCTCAATGATGAAATGAGATGGTCAGATATGGTGGGTCATACGGAGCATGGTTCTTATCTGATTGTATTACCTGAAACACCGTTTGATGCTTTGGATAATCTAAAGGACAAACTAAAGAAAACTTTGTCAAAACGTCTAGATACTGTCAATGGCGATATTAAATATGATATTGTGTTTGGCGGTTCCAGCTGGCAACGCCATGATGATACCAAAAAGATTTTGGCTAGAGCGCGTGACAGTCTGGTTAAACATCTGGAAGATTTGCTGGCAGCCAAGAATTAAAAAACCCTGCATGGCAGGGTTTTTATCTATATGTCTCAGTTGAATTTTTACAACATAGCGGATTTGAGTTTGTTTAAAGCATTGGATTCCAATTGTCTGATCCGTTCCGCTGAGATTTCATATCTGTCAGCCAGCTCATGCAATGTTGCTTTATCTTCAGATAACCATCTTGCCGCAAGAATTTCACGACTTCTTTGATCCAGAGTCTGCATTGCATTAGACAATCTTTGGCTATGGTGCTCATCCCAATTGTTTTTTTCTACAGCAAGTGCTGGGTCATTCTCTGATTCAAGAAAGGATTCAGGCGCAAAGGTTGAATCATCATCAGCATCTGCAGGCATATCGAAAGAAGCATCTCTGGCATTCAAGCGACTTTCCATTTGTCTTACTTCAGCTTCAGGTACTCCCAAATCTTCAGCAACTGCCTTGACTTCATCATTATTTAACCAGTTCAATGATTTTTTCTGGCTGCGTAAATTAAAAAACAGTTTTCGTTGCGCTTTGGTGGTTGCAACCTTAACAATTCGCCAGTTTCTTAATACAAACTCGTGAATTTCAGCCTTGATCCAATGAACCGCAAAAGAAATTAATCTGACACCGACCTCAGGATCAAAGCGCTTGACAGCTTTCATCAGGCCAACATTGCCTTCCTGGATCAAATCGGCTTGTGGCAGTCCGTAACCTGAATAGCTTCTGGCTATATGAACCACAAAACGAAGATGAGAAAGAATTAATTCCCTGACAGCATTTAAATCATCATGATCTTTATATTTCAACGCCAGCTCTCTTTCTTCTTCAGCCGATAAAATAGGCACAGAATGAATGGCTGTCACATAGGCTTCAATATTGCCTTGTGGGACAGACATTGCCAAGGGCGCTAGTGATTTAGTCATAAATTATCTCCTGTACTGAAATCCGAATGATTATTGTTCCAGTTTAATGGTGCTAGTTTAGCACTCTTTTTCGTAGAGTGCTAACATTTTTTAGCACTTTGTCTATGAGAGTGCTAATTTTATACAAAGTTCAAAGATTTGAAACAGGATATTTGTAAATAAAAGCTACAGAAACCAGCTATCAGCGCGGTTCTATTTGTCTGATATGTCGACCAACACTAAGCCATGAGCCTAGCAAGCCTAGAAAGCAGGCAACCCCAATTAACTGTAGATTTTGAACCAGATTTAGCCCTTGCAGTTGAAATTGGCTTTTGTATTCAGAAGCCAGTAAGCGAATAGAATCATCCAGCCAATAGAGTGAGCCACTGATTAAAACCCAGCAGCAGACACCAGCCAATAAACCATACCAAAAACCAGTGTACAAAAATGGTCTTCGAATGAAAGCATCGGTTGCACCAACCAGTTTTACGATTTCAATTTCTTCTCGCCTGTTTTGCACTGAAAGTCTTATGGTATTACCAACAATTAATAAAACCGAAGCTGCCAAAGCTAGACTTAAAGCGGCTGCAATTTTTTCTGCAAATTGCAAGATAGCATGTAGTCTTCTGACCCATTCCAGATCCAGTTTTGCGATTTCAACTTCAGGTAATGCTTTTAATGACTGCAACATGGCATCTGATGCTTCAGGAGAAATGACATTTCCAGCAGGCTGTATTTCAATAACAGCGGGCAGAGGATTAATATCCAATTGATCAATCGCTTCTGAAAAACCGGAGGTTTGCTTAAAATCTTCGAGGGCTTGTGTTTTGCTGATGACAGTCACTTTGGCGACATCTTTTCTTACTTCAATTTCTTTGGCCAATTGCTGCAAGCGATTGTCAGAAACTTCTGATTTAAGAAAAAGTGAAATTCGACTGACACCATCCCAATTTTGGAAAAGAGTTTGACCATTTTGTAAAAAGATATGCAAGCCGGTCGGTAAAGCCAGGGCAATTGCTATCACCAGTACCGTCATAAAGTTGGAAACAGGGTTGCTGAATATATCCTTTATTCCTCGTTTTGATTCAATTCGATGCAATCGAAACCACATGCTTAACTTTGCACTAAAGGTCGCACCTTGAGAAAAACGTGCGCCGGTTAGAGTATCCTGACTCATAACACATCCTCCTCAAAATAATTCTCAGCTCTTCTATCCTGATGAAGTAGTCCGTCTTTCATTACCAGCGTTCGGTAATGCATTTGAGCTATCAGACTCAAATCATGGGAAGCAATCAAAAGACTTACGCCAACCTGATTAAACTGTTTAAACAAATTCATAATTTCTGCTGATAATTCCGGATCCAGATTTCCGGTAGGCTCATCTGCCAGCAATAATGGGGGCTTGTTCACCACGGCGCGGGCTATTCCAACCCGTTGTTGTTCTCCGCCGGAAAGCATAATGGGTGTATATTTTTCTTTAGATAATAACCCCACCTTATCTAATGCAGCTCTAACACGTCGCCCAATTTCTCTTTGAGGATAACCAGCAATCATTAATGGCAATGCGACATTATCAAAAACACTACGATCAAACAGAAGTCTATGATCCTGAAATATCATGCCAATATCACGTCTGACATCCGGAATTTTACGTTTACCGACACGATTGAGATTTTTATTATTGACCATGACCTGACCGGAAGTGGCGCGCTCCATCAGACAAATCAGCTTCAGCATGGTACTTTTGCCAGCACCGGAATGGCCGGTTAAAAAAGCCATTTCGCCGTCTGCCAATGAGAAGGTGACTCTTTTTAAAGCCTCCTGACCATTAGGATAACGCTTGGATACATCAACAAATTCGATCATTTACTTATCACATAGTTATTGTTAAATATTAGCATTCTGATTTAATGTTATTGCGACTCTAAACTGTCAGTTTCAAACAACGCCTCTACAAATTCAGCTGCATTAAAAGTTCTTAAGTCTGTTTTGCTTTCTCCAACACCTATATACCTGATAGGCAATTTCATTCTGTCAGCCAGAGCAAAAATAATACCACCCTTGGCGGTACCATCAAGTTTGGTTACGGTAATTCCGGTTAATTTGACGGATTTATTAAACTCAATAGCCTGAACCAGCGCATTCTGTCCGGTTCCACCATCAACAACCAACATTACTTCATGGGGTGCTTCAGGATCAATCTTACCCATCACCCGTTTAACCTTGGTCAATTCTTCCATCAGATTACTTTTGTTGTGTAATCGTCCGGCTGTATCGGCAATGACAACATCAATTTGTTTTGCTTTTGCAGATTCTACTGCATCGAAAATAACCGAGGCACTGTCTGCGCCAGTATGTTGAGCAACAACGGCAACATTATTTCTGTCACCCCAGGTTTTTAGTTGCTCAACGGCAGCAGCTCTGAAAGTGTCACCAGCAGCCAGCATCACGCTTTTACCCTGAGCAAGAAACTGATGAGCCATTTTTCCTATGGTAGTCGTTTTACCAGCACCATTTACGCCAACAACCAGAATAACAAAAGGCTTGTTTTCAGTTTCCAAAGAGAGTGGAACTTCCACAGATGTTGCGTATTGCAATAAAGATTGTTTAAGCTGATCAACCATCTCTTTGGTATTTTTTAGGGTTTTACGATCAACGGCATCAGTCAGTTGATCAATAATAGTAGAAGTGGTTTCAACGCCAACATCAGCCATTAACAAAATGGTTTCCAGTTCTTCCAGCGTATCTTCGTCAATGGATTTTTCACCCAGAACCAGATCAGCCAAACCTTGCGAAAATTGATCTCTGGTTTTTGCCAGCCCTGCTCTTAATTTTTGAAAAAATGAAAGTTTTTCTGCTTCTTTTTGTTCTTCGGTTTGAGGTTCCTGTTTTTCTACAGAAATTTCTTCCGGTTTTGAAGATTTTCTTAATCCAAACCAGCTAAATTTTTTTTCTTTATTTTCAGAATCGGATTGTTCTGACATGATAGATCCTAAAATGTATTAATAATGCCATAAAACTTTGCTGACAATATTATCACTTAATCTTGCCAGTAACCATGATCTTGTGATTGTTGTATTGCTGACTCAATATTCTGCTTTTGATAAATGAACTCATTAAATCACAAGGGTGACATCTTAATCTAAAAAATAGATAATAATGGTAAAAAGATTATCCTTTTTTTTGTTGCTTTCAGAAGGTAAGCTATTGCAACTTTGCATTTTATCCATTTTAAGGAATCGTTATGCCATTTTATATAAAAAGAGGTGAAATTCCTGACAAGCGACACATAACCTTTTACAAGGAAAGTGGCGAATTGTATCGAGAGGAATTATTTTCCACTCATGGTTTTTCCAACATCTATTCAAACAAATATCATCATAATATGCCAACCAAGGTTTTAAAGACTGAGCCTTACAAGCTGGAGCATGGTAAGGAATGGCAAGATGAGATATTACAAAATTACAAAATTCATACTTACCGCCTTGAGTATGGCGGCAACTTTTTCTCATCACGCAAAAAAATTGTTTTCAATAATGATTGTGCCTTGTACACAGCCAGGGTAACCGAAGATACCGATGAATTTTATCGTAATGCCTATGCCGATGAAGTGATTTTTGTCCATGAAGGATCAGGCACTCTTTATTCAGAATACGGCACATTGGAGATCAAAAAGTGGGATTATCTTGTTATACCAAGAGGCACAACCTATCAATTAAAATTTGATAGTTACGAAAATGTTCGATTATTTGTGACTGAATCATTTTCAATGGTGAGCATTCCCAAGCATTATCGTAATGAAGCCGGTCAGCTTTTAGAAACAGCGCCCTATTGTGAAAGAGACATTCGCAGACCTGAATTGCAAGAAGCAATTGTTGAAGAAGGAGAATTTCCTTTAGTCATCAAATATGGCGACAAATACCAAACGACT
>JAOUOC010000283.1 GCA_029880585.1 Gammaproteobacteria bacterium | reverse complement strand
GGTTTCCCCATGTGAAAGTAGGACAATGCCAGGCTTTTATATAAAAGAAAAGCTCACCTTACAGGTGGGCTTTTTTTTATGGGAAAGATTTGGGTATTGGTTTATGCTTCCGAATTATTAATGATAATTCCAATAATAATCATATCGCTCATTAAAATTGGAATCGAATAGGGTATAACCATCTTCGTTGTAACCACTATGATGAAATATGAATTCTATCTCTCCATCACCATCATAATCTGCAGCATCAAGCAAATCCAACTCATACCCAACAAATTTAATTTCATTGTCTATATAGAACCATATTGGCAGACTGGTTTTATCTACTGGCCCATCGCAATCCTTTGTGTGCATATCTGCTAAACCAGCTGAAATCAATTTTTGACCTTTGATATTTTTGTATGAACGATATAACTTCACATCTTTTATTGTGATTTCTATTTCTGTAGCATCCCAGTTTGGTTCGCCATTGCAATGATAGGTTTTCCCTATTTTATCTTTTAAACTATCAAATAAAAGTTCGAGATCTAGTTGTACAGCATTATATCTTTTCCATTGTTCATGATCTTTATAGTAAGGTTTGTTAACAATCACAACTGGTCTATTTTTGGGTAAGCCAGTCCAATCCACAAATCTCTTTTCTTTATTGCCCAGTTTAGGGATATTTGATTGATTAATTATTCTAAATACTTTATCTCTTGGGAAGCACCAGTCGCAATTTAGTGTTTCGTAATCATCAATTGTTTCAACCGAACCAATATTTTTACCATCAAAAGCCAATATCCAACTATAAACTGATTGCTCTAAAACTTCATGATCATATTTACTATCAAGAGCTTCCCAACCTTTATTACTTTTAATATAAAGAATTCTTGCTATTGAAATCTCTTTTTTGTATTGGGCATCTTCAATAACACCAATCAAAATATTTTCATCAGTTGAAGTTTCTATAACAATTGATGTTGAAAAAAACAATAAGCTTAAAATGTATTTCATTTTTTATATGTTAGTTATACAAGATACGTCATCATATCCCATTAGTTACTTATTGCCAAAGTGGAAAATGATTATTACCATAAACCAAAAAACTATCAGCTATTGGCCAAAAACCTATTCAATGCTTATAATGTTGCCTTTATTAATAATGAAGGTGATGCAGTATGTTCAGAAGTCTTTTAATAATATCGTTTTTGCTTTTCAGTCTAATTACACAAGCGGAATTCAGACCCGAACTCAATTATTACTTACCTGAGTCAGATAACTATAATCAGGAAATAAAAACGCCAGAAGAGGTTCTTGGTTTTCAGGTTGGAGAATTTCATGCAACGCCTTATCAAATAGTAGAATATTTTGAGTATCTGGCTTCCGTTTCACCTCGAGTCAAATTGAAAGTTATTGGACGAACTCATGAGCGTAAAAAGCTGATTCACGTTTATTTTTCATCAGAAGAAAACATCAAAAACCTTGAATCAATTCGAGAAAAACACATAGCTGGCGATGAAAGTGAGTCTTTACCTAATATCACCTGGATGGGATACAGTATTCATGGAAATGAGCCAAGCGGTAGTAATTCGTCCATGTTGTTTGGTTATCATTTGACCGCATCAAACAGTGACGATGTGAAAGCTCAGCTCAATGATCAGGTTATTATTATCGATCCTATGCTTAATCCTGATGGTCTTAACCGTTTTGCTACATGGGCAAATATGTACCGCAGTGAAGATCCTCATTCAGATGAATTAACAATGGAACATAGAGAAGATTGGCCTCGCGGTCGAACAAATCATTACTGGTTTGATTTAAATCGTGACTGGTTGTTGCAACAACATCCTGAATCACAAGCCAGAGTAAGACAGTTTCATTTGTGGCGTCCACATATATTGACCGATTTTCATGAAATGGGAACTAACAGCACTTATTTTTTCCAGCCAGGTGTGCATTCAAGACAAAACCCGTTAACTGATGAAGAGAACTTTACCATGACGGCCAGAGTTTCTGAATATCATGCTGATGCATTGGATAAAATTGGTAGTTTATATTACACACAGGAAAACTTTGATGACTTTTATTACGGCAAAGGATCAACCTATCCTGATATTCATGGTGGTATCGGTATTTTATTTGAGCAAGCTAGCTCACGTGGCCACAAACAAACCAATGACTTTGGTGAAATATCCTTTCCATTTACTATTAAAAATCAGTTAACCACATCGTTATCCACTGTAAAGGCAGTTCAGGAAAATCGTCAGAAATTTAAAGATTTACGAAATTCATTCGAAAATAAAACCCGTAGAATGATTGCGCAAGATAAAACCAAGGCAATTGTTTTTTCATCGGTGGATCAATATCGAATTGATGAAGTTTTAAGAATTCTATCTGCTCACCAGATCAAGTTTTATCCATTGAGCAGATCTTTATCTCTTAATAAAAACAACTTTAATCCGTCTAACAGTTACATTATTCCGATGGAACAACCCCAATATCGCCTGATTAAATCATTATTCGAAAGTCGCAAGAAGTTTAAAGATAATGTATTTTACGACGTTTCGGCATGGAATTTTGCTTATTCATTTGATTTAAATTTTGCATTTGTTGACGGTTTTAAATACAACGCAAGTTTGATTGGAAAAATAAAGGAAGAAGAAAAGACAACTTCAATTGCAAAAACTGATGCTATTGCTCTGGCATTTGACTGGAATAATTTCCAGAGTGCAAGATTGTTATCTGAATTTCACAAGAAAGGTTTGGTGGTTCAAGGTTTAACAAAGGACAGCAAACTGATAACCAGTAAAGGTGAGAAATCTTTGACATTAGGTAGTTTAATTCTCCCACTGAATTCTCAAGATATAAAAAGAGCTGAATTGTTAAACTGGCTCGATACATTGCTACCGGAATTGAAAGTCAAACCAATCGAAATAAAAAGCGGTTTATCTGTTAGCGGTGTTGATATGGGAAGTCCTGCTGCACCTGTAATAAAGCCAATAAAACCTTTGCTTTTGGTTGGTGATGGCGTTTCATCCTATGATGCAGGTGAAGTGTGGCATCTATTTGATCAAAGGTTATCTCATCCTTTATCGATGATGACTCAGGGTCAATTTGCACGATTAACAACAATTCCATACACACATGTGATTATGGTGAATGGGCAATATAGTTTTGACGAGCAAACCACTGAAAAAATTCAGCAATGGTTAATGGACGGTGGGATTATCATCGCACACAGTCAGGCGACTAACTGGGCACTTTCGAATCAGTGGACAT
>JAOUOC010000282.1 GCA_029880585.1 Gammaproteobacteria bacterium | reverse complement strand
TATATGGTGCAAGATTAGCGATGCCAGCCTGACTAATAGTTGATATCCAGGCGATAGGACGTGGCACAATACAGGATTTGAAGGGATTGTGAGGCAGGTTATGGGGTTTGTCAGTTTGCCAGAACATTGGTTTATATCACATTTAATAGTATTTTCAGATTTTAACATAAACTAATAAATGAATAAGGTATAAAACATATAATTGTTTAAGATAGAAAATTGTTTTAGTTTAACGTAAACTCATCCCAACAATTTAGTCATCAATTAGAATTTGGCAGGTTTGTATGAATTATTACGCTCGTATTCTTTTGTTTTCATCATTTTTAATATTGGCATTCTCCAAATTTTCTTTTGCTATAGAAACAAACGATGAAATGTGGCCTGGAACTGTTTATGATAAAAACATTCCAACCCATAAACAAATTCTGGGCTATGAAGCAGGAGAGAAAATCTCCTCTTATGAGGAAATGTTAAGTTTTTTTGAAGCATTGCAGAAAGCCGCCCCAGATCGGTTAAAACTAATGGAATATGGTAAAACTTGGGAAGGCAGAAAGCTGGTTTATGTGATTGTCGCATCAAAGAATAATCTTGATAAGATCGATCAATTCTCGAAGGATATGCAGGCATTGGCCAATGCCAGTGAAACCCATATGACTAAAGCCAATCAACTTGTTGAGACTTTGCCTTCATCAGTCTGGTTACAGTATGGTGTTCATGGTAATGAAATCAGTAGCACCGATGCCGCAATGATGACTGCTTACCATTTACTAGCTGCACCAGAGGATGCCATAAACAGAAAGATCCTAGCCAATTCCATTGTATTTATTGATCCTCTTCAAAATCCGGATGGCAGAGCACGTTTTACCAGCCGCTATTATGCAACAGTTGGCATTCAGCATAGTAGCGACAGATACAGTGCTGAACATAATGAACCCTGGCCAAATGGTCGAACGAACCACTATTTATTTGATATGAATAGAGACTGGTTAACTCTAACACAACCAGAGTCAAAAGCTCGAGTTAAGGTTATGCAGCAGTATTTCCCGCTGGTAGTGATTGATTTACATGAAATGGGTGGTGATAGCAGTTATTATTTTGCTCCAGCGGCTGATCCCTTTAATCCTCATCTGGAAAAAAATCAACTCGATAATATGGCTACTATTGGTAAGAACAATGGTAAACATTTTGACAGTTTTGGCTTCGATTATTTTACCCGGGAAGTTTTTGATGCTTTTTATCCAGGTTATGGTGATAGTTGGCCTGCCTTTTATGGTGCAGTAACCTCAACTTATGAAGTCTCTTCTTCAAGAGGTGAGATTTTTGCGAAAAGAACCGGTGAAGAAATGTCTTACAAAGATACTGTAAAAAGGCATTTTGTGGCTTCCATATCAACAGCCGAATCGGTAGCTGATAATCGTGAAAAATTATTGAAAGATTTCTATCGTTATCAGGTGACTGCTATTAATTCTGGCAAATCAGATCGTAAAGAACGAGTATTTGTGATTGCAGATAAAGTTAACAGAAGTGGCGCTCATCGATTGGCAACCTTAATGGCAGAGCATGGCGTTGTTGTTAACAAGGCTCTTAAACCTTTTACTTCATGTGGCAAACGTTTTGATGCTGGCAGCTTTTTTATTGATACAGCGCAGCCAAGAGGCCGTTTTGTTAAAACCTCACTGACCAGGCAAGTTGATATGGATTACGACTTTTTGAAAGAACAAGAGAGAAGAAGAGATAGAAAACTTGAAGATCAAATTTACGATGTAACAGGCTGGTCTTTACCTCTGATGTTTAATGTCGAAACTCATGCCTGCGCTCAGACCGTGAATGTGAAAAGTGAAAGGCTGTCGGCAAATGTTCCTCTGATTGGCTCGATAGAAAATCCAGATGCAAGAGTTGCCTACATTGTATCCTGGGGCGATGTCTCAGCGGGGCGATTTTTGACGAGCGCATTAAAAAATGGTTTGGTGGTTAAGTCAGCTGACCAGGCTTTTACTGTTAATGATAAGAATTATCCTGCAGGCTCACTTATTATTGAAAGAAGAAGAAATGATGTCTCTGTAAAAAATATTGTAAGTAAAATTGCCAAAGAAACGGGTGCTCTGGTTGATGGTATTGATACAAGCTGGGTTACCAAAGGGCCCAGTTTCGGTAGCGAAAATACTGTTACATTGATTGCACCAAAAGTTGCAATGGCATGGGATGAACCAACCAGTGTTCTAAATGCAGGAGCGGCACGTTTTGTAATTGAAAGACAATTCAACTATCCGGTGACAGCTATCAAATCTCAACATTTGTCACGCGCAGATTTATCAAAATATCATGTACTGATTTTACCGTCAGCCAATTATTCCTCAGTAATTAATGAATCAGCTAGTAATGTGATTAAGGATTGGGTAAAAGCTGGAGGTGTTTTAATTACATTGGATCAGGCAACCAGATATGCGGTTGAATCAAAACTGTTGGATGTACAAAAGGAATATGCCTACAAGGAAGATAAAAAAGCCGAAGGATCTAATGACATAAAGACTCAAGGAAAGCTATATCATAAACCTGATGATCTTATTGATGCGATTGAAAATCCCAACGAA
The DNA here is from genome assembly GCA_029880585.1 of Gammaproteobacteria bacterium. Taxonomy (GTDB): domain Bacteria; phylum Pseudomonadota; class Gammaproteobacteria; order Enterobacterales; family Kangiellaceae; genus Aliikangiella. Next base: position 700 of record JAOUOC010000282.1, on the reverse strand, counting down.
GACCCTGACCGTGTTTCTGGTGTATTGGCCAATGTGGTTGTCGATCAGGCGCACTGGTTAACTGCTGGCGTTAAAGAAAATCTTGTCGCATTGGTGAGAGGGAATGATATCTATTCACCTATAAAACTACAGTCTGGAAAAAATCTTGTATGGTTTGACAGTAGTGATAATGTTTTGGCTAGTGGCTATTTATGGAAAGAGAACAGAGCGCAGTTGGCATATAAACCATTTTTGATACATCAGCCAACAGGTAAAGGAATGATTATCAGCTTTACACAGGATCCGGTTTCAAGAGCCTCACTAGATGGATTAAATGTGTTGTTTTTAAATAGTATCTTCAGAAGCCCGGCGCATTCAAGTAAAGTACATTAATGTATCTAAAAAAGGGCAAGTTAATCTTGCCCTTGTATGGTTCTGATAAGCCTGATTCAAAACAAATCAGAAAATATAACCTATTGAAAAAGTCCAGGTATCGCTATGATTATGTCCGATAGGTGCGATATGTGGTGTCTTTATCTCTTCATAATTCAGTTTAATTCGCCATGAATAATCGGGTTCAAGAGTAATACCGCTAGTATATCTTTCGTGCCAGTTGTCCGGTTGAAGAGGATCGGCAAAATTTTCTATATTCACTTCGTCATATTGAAGCACAAGAGCCAGTTTTGCATAGGGAAAATCTTTGCTCAACCAATTATTTACA
>JAOUOC010000281.1 GCA_029880585.1 Gammaproteobacteria bacterium | reverse complement strand
CAACAGCGAATATGTTAAAGGCGTGAAGCACTAGCTATCCCTCTCTACGGACTGTGAAAATAAGTGAATTCCACATCATCAACTAACACCAAGGTTTCTGAATAGGCAGAAGACAAATCAAACTTTTATCATAGACTGCAAAAAACTTTGCACTGTTTCTAAACTTCCTAATTGCTTGAGGAATAATGAAAACACTATAAGACCGGCACCTAATAAAGTGGCGGGATGAGATAGCTTTTTATAGCGCTGGGCATAAAAAAGTAAAAGCGCAATAATGAGCATACTAGCAATAAAGTCTGGAATCATGATGTTAATATTTGGCCAGTCCTCCCTGTTGATGTATATCCATAAATTGTTTATACCTCGTCCTAAAGCAGGTTTAATAATGTAAAAGCTTGAAGCTACAAGCCACCAGACATGGTCGCGTAAACTTTTTCTGTGAATAATACTTTGAATAATGGCGTAACAGAAAGCCGTAATGGAGAGCATTTCAGCAATTAAAACACCATAAAAAAAATCGGGCGTAGCTGGACCAAATCGCTCAGGCATTTCAGCTGATCTATGCGCCTTAATAATATCTCCGTGTAACATACTGAAGGAAGTGATGACAACGCCGCCCACCACAAACATGGCAATGATGCCTTGCGTTCTATGTTTTTCCATTTGCCCATGAGTCGCATAGTAGGGCTGCGTGATCAGAAAAACATACCACAGAGTGGCTGTCCAATAATGCACATGTACTGCCCATTTGTTGTCAGTAAAATCACCCCAGTAATCTGCGAAAATACCAATTTGCATGATGACCATTAAGGCCAACATCCAAAGATGGATTTTGTTATATTCGGCTAGATTATTAGTCTTGTTCATTGCGCGCCCCCAAAACAAATCAAACTTTTATCAAAGCCTGTAAAAAACTTTGCCAGGTGGCAATACTACCTATCATCATTGTCTGAGTAGCTATCAGGTTTACTGCAATTGTTAAATATGTGGCAGGATGAGTTAACCTTTTATATTGATAGGCAAACACCAATAACAAACAAATAATAAGTATTACTGCGATATAGACCGGAGCCGCAGCACTGACATTGGGCATCACATCTGCATGCAGTTCAAACCATAAATAAAAAAAACCTCGGGAGAATCCGGGAAACATCATAATAAATCCGCTGCAGGCCAACCACCATGCATGTTCATGAAGTTGTTTTCTGAGAACGATGCCTTTATAGACAGCATAGGTAAATGCAAACATCATGATAACTTCCGCTGTAAGAATGCCATAGACAAATTCAGGTGTAATAGGAGCAAACCGCTCAGGCGCCCCAGCTAGAAGCTGTACTATCTGAATGGCGCGGTAGGAAAGAGCCAAAGCGGTAATAGCAACTCCTCCAGCTATAAACATCCCAATGATCCCTTGTGTTCGATGCTTTTCCAGCTGACCATGAGTTGCCCAATAGGGTTGTAAGATCAGATAGATATACCACAAACATACACTCCAAAAATGAATATGAATCGGCCAGATAACTCTGGAAAATTTCCCCCAGTAATCCACCGAAAGACTTATTTGCATCAGAATTAATATAGCCAGTATCCATAGATGAAGATTCTGATATTGTTTAATAGAATCTGTCACTTTGATTTCCTTTTTTTATTTTGATTATTACTGCCGTGTATTGGTCGAAAAATATACAGATCAATTTTGTGGGTGTCAATATTTATGAAGGCGTTTATGGATTACAACTTGTACGTGAATGGCGCTCTTAGACAGGCTCAGGGAATGGTTACTTTTCTGAATTCTGGTCTTCGCCCGAAAGTCTGTTGTTATTATTTATTTCGTTGAGATTTCGCAAAGTTAATCATATCACTGTCAACAGTTGGGTCATAAAATGCAAAATTGTTTTTACCCATTGATTTTGCTTGATACATAGCTATATCAGCATGTCGCATAAGCGTTTCGAGATCCTTACCGTCCTCAGGAAACATGGCTACACCAAAGCTTCCTGAAATATTGACTTCATAACCATCCAGATCCATGGGGCTGCTTACTGTTTTAACAAGTCGCTCGCAAATTGTTTTGACCTCACTTCGGCTCATGATATTAGTAAGTAGAACAGTAAATTCATCTCCTCCTAACCTTGAAAGCAAATGGGAGCTTTCATTCATATTTTGATCATTCGAGTTTTGACAGACACTGTCGTACTCTCGTAAATCGCTAACCAGCCTATGAGAAGTTGTTTGCAATAATTTGTCTCCATAATGATGGCCAAGATTATCATTAACATATTTAAAATCATCAATATCTATAAAAATTAATGCGATTTTGCTTGCCATCTTTTGAGCTAAACGTATATGAAGTTCTGTGTTTTCCTTGAAATGTAAACGATTTGGCAATGATGTAAGGGTGTCATAATAGGCCAAATGTCGTACCTCATCTTCAGCCTGCTTACGTTTGGTTATATCTTGCATTAGCCCGCATATAGAAGAGATCTTTCCCTCATTATTGTAAATAAGTTGACCTTGTTGATGGACAACTCTTGATATCCCTTCTTTTGTATTAATCACACTGTCAATTGACCAAATTCCATCAGCCTGTTTGGCTACTTCAAACGCTTTTTGTAATCGTGAGCTTTCTTTTTCAGTAAATAACTCTAGAAACTCATTACTGCTACCTTTAAATTCGTTGGAAGATAAATTGAACAAACTGTACATTTGTTCCGACATAGTTATTGTTTGGGATTCAAGATCCCATTCCCAGTGGCCAATGGCTGCTAATTTTTGTGTGTTTCTAAGGCGACGCTCACTTGACTTTAGCTCCATAAGCGCATCATTGGCTTTTAGTAAATAACGTAATCTATGGATGAGAATAGGCCAAATTACAGGTTTTGTAATAAAGTCAGTAACGCCCAGCTCAAATGCTTTTCTAATAGAATCAAGATCATCTGAACCTGTAATTAAAACGATTGGAACATCATGACCATTTATGTCTTTTCTAATCTGTTCGCTGGCTTCAAGTCCGTCAAGAATAGGCATTTTGATATCCAAAAGAATTAAGTCCGGTTGAAATTTTTTGAAATACTTAACCGCTTCTTCACCGTTTTCTACTGTTTCTACATTGATGCTCAATTGTTTCAGCGCGCTTTGCAAAAGAAAGCGGTGTGCAGGTTCATCTTCAGCTACAAGAACAGTTTTTGTTGGTTTAGATTCTTCAATCATTGCTTTATTCCTTTAATTCATTCTCTAATGCATATTTTGTTTTATTCCAAATTAAACCTAACTGTTCCTTTAAAAGTATGGCCTTTTC
>JAOUOC010000280.1 GCA_029880585.1 Gammaproteobacteria bacterium | reverse complement strand
CAAAAAAGCAACTAGTGTCTATGGCCGGTATTGGAACAAGGCATAAATATAAGGTCTTGTTCCACCGTGTGGCGCAACATAGTCGTAATTAAATGTTTTGATTAATTCAAAATCCTGACCAAAATACTGCTGCATCAGATTCAGACTATATCTATGAACTGGAAGACCCGCACATTTTTCTGCTCCATTTTCAGCAAATTCGGCTAACATTAGATATCCGTCAGGTTTTAAACATTGCCTGACATTCAATACATATTGCTCTATTTGTTCGCGCTGGGTTAAAAAATGTAATACGGCTCTGTCCAGCCAAAGATCTACCTTCTCAAATGAACCATCAATTGGTAATCCGATATCCTGATTTAACCAGCAAACCTGATCTTGTGATGCTTTGATATTGCTTGCTGTCTTATCAAGCGCCTGCTGACTGATATCATTGATTACCAACTCATGGCCATCGTCTAATAAATTTTGAACCAGCGTTGATGTGCCTGCGCCTGAGAGAAAAACTCTATTTTTGCTTTCCTTGGGAACGGATTGTAATAATTCGAGTGTTTGTTCAGGATAATTCTCGTACCAGCCCAACGTCTCGTCTTCGGAAGTGGAAAATATTCTATCCCAATGCGCTGCACGACTGGTCATTGCACTCAGCTCCTGACTAATAAAGTTAGATAAATAATTCGGAAATATTTAATGTGAACTCAACTCAATACTTGAAGTGTAACTCAATTTTTCATACTCGGGAATATACCAGACAAAAGTGCTGCCTTTTTCTTTTTTGGCCTGGTACATTGCCATATCGGCCTGCCGTAACAAGACGGCTCTTTCGCCTTCAGGGTTGTGATCAGGATAAAGTGATACCCCAATGGAAATCGTAAGCTGTATTTCCCGATCAGCAATAACATAGCTTTTTGACAACTCTCTGACTAATCTGTCCAGCAACTGCTCACACTGATATTGATGAGTCACTTCTCCCAGCAAAATAACAAACTCATCGCCACCCAGACGAGAAACTGTATCTTCCTCACGAATATTCCCGGTTATTCTGTTTGCGATCTCAATTAATATTTGGTCACCGACATTATGTCCAAAATTGTCATTAACCGGTTTGAAATCATCAAGATCAAGAAAGCAAACAGCCAGCATAGTTTCATTTCTTTTTGCGTGAGCAATAGCCTGAGTGAAACGATCAGCAAATAAAATCCGATTAGGCAAACGGGTTAATACATCGTAATAAGCCATCATCTTTAATTCTTTTTCCTGATGTTTGCTGTCGGTAATATCTGAAAATAATCCTACATAATTGGTTGTAAAATCATATTTGTTTTTAATCGCCGACACGGTCAATAATTCGGCGTACAGCTCTCCCGTCTTTTTTCGATTCCAAATTTCGCCTTGCCAATAGCCTTTACGATTAATTTCTGCCCACATTCCCTCATAAAACTCACGTTCCTGTTTTCCTGAATTCAAAATGCTAGGCTTCTTACCCAATACTTCTTCTCTGCTATATCCGGTAATTTTGCTAAAGGCAGGATTAACATCCAGAATGTTGGTGTCCTTATCGGTAATAAGTACACCTTGATGGGTATCGGAAAAAACGTGATTAAGGAGCTTTTGTTTTTTTTCAAAATATTTTCTTTCCGTGATATCTCTTATAAATACACTAAAATCATACTCACCATCTATTTCTGATGCCGTAATACTCATTTCAACAGTAATTTCTCGACCATCTTTATGGATCACCTTGGTTTCAACCATCTTGTTAATAAAATCATGGTCGCCATACTTTAAGTAATTATCCATTTCAGTACGAGGGTCTTTTTTGTACCTTTCAGGTGTAATAATTTCGTTTAAATTCTTCCCCAGTATTTCCTCTGATTTCCATCCTAAAATATCTTCAGCCTGTTTATTCCATGACAATGTGTTACTGTCTTTATCAACCCTGATAATGGCATCAAGTGAAGAATCAATAATACTTTGGACTCGTTTTCGACTTTTCTTTTCATCATTGATTAATTGTGTCAATTTGTCTGCAACCGCGTTGAAACTGTTGCTCATTTTTTTTATCTCGTTGTTGTATTTCAAATCGATACGGTGGGTAAAATCTCCTTCAACTAATGCTTTTGTCGTTTCATAAACAGTTTTTCTAAAGTGGTTTCCGACAAGATATACTCCTAAAGAAAAATATAAGGCGAGAAAAATTGCTATTCCAACAAAAATTAAAATGGCATATATTTCATTTTCCAGTTCAGCTAACTTTTGCTGTTTTATGTTTTTATTTTCTGCTATCAACCATGAAACCAGTTCATAGTAATTCTGGTGAACATCTTTTATGTCAAAAAAAGACTTCTGTTCCGGCTTTAAACTTCCCATTGTAAATTCTTTTGTTTCAACCAGCCTTTTCATGAATAAAAATTGCGCTTTAACCTTGTCTCGCAATGTAGATATTGGAGCATAATTATCAACATCGTTTCTTTCAATATAACGATTTAAAAAAGCAAGACTTTGCTCGACATGATAAATATCATCATCCAATTGAGTTTTGTTTAAACCAGTGATACCTTGATTCACTTGCAATAGATGCAAATTCAATTGAAACAATCTTTCTTGCATCAAACTTATATCTTTCATAACTACTTGAGAAAACTGGTAATAATTATCATCAACTTTTTTATGCATGCCATAATAATCCGAAACAAAAGAAGAAAATTCATACAACCTTAAAGTTAGACTTTTATGATGCTCGAACTCTCTTTCGCCACTTTTAAGTCTTTCCCAATCCTCAACAAGTTCATCTAGCTGAGAAGTTAATGATTTTGATTCCGACGACAGGATTTGCAGAGTTTTAAAATGATCACTGATATACTTTTCATAATCCGCTATTTTATTTATGTACTCTGGCGTATCTTTTGATCCCGTCATTGAATAAATTTGATACCGTTGCAAAGTCAAAAACACATCCATCAGCGGAGAAAAAAAAGAGATACCTTTTAACTCTGCTCGATAGCTATCAACTGTTTTATTTAGCTGGCTGGATAATTGAAATGTGACGAGACTAAGAACTAATACATTTATGAAGGCAAAAGCAAGGGTCCTGTTTGCGAATGACAAACTCCCTGCCAGACGGGTTATGGGCTTTACAATCCAGTTAAAAGATGAAATTTTCAAATTACCACTCACCGATTGCAATCAAATAACACATACAATATTTGACTGTTTTTTGGACATTTAGGCACAGTATACGCAGATGAAAGGTATTTTCCATTAAATTTAAAATGATTTTTATAACTATTTCAAAAAATAGAAAATAAAAATCA
>JAOUOC010000279.1 GCA_029880585.1 Gammaproteobacteria bacterium | reverse complement strand
CCTATTATCATGAAGGGCCAACGGCCGTTCGTTACCCACGAGGTTCAGGTACAGGAATTAATGCAAGTAAGTCGCTCGAAACAATAGAAATTGGCAAGGCTGAAGTTAAACGGGAAGGCAAGGATATTGCCATTTTGTCTTTCGGTAGTCTTTTAGGCAAAGCCAAAGAAGTGGCGGAAAAACTCGATGCGACTTTGGTAGATATGCGTTTTGTTAAACCGCTGGATACGCAGTTAATCGATAAACTGGTCAAGTCTCACAAGCGATTGGTGACACTGGAAGAAAATGCCATTGCAGGTGGTGCGGGCAGCGCGGTGAATGAATATGTGGTGTCAAAAGGTCATTCGATAAAAATAACTAATTTGGGTATTCCTGATCGCTTTATTGAACATGGCGAGCCTGAAGATTTACTTGCCAGATGCGGTCTGGATGTAGACGGAATTTTAAAAGCCATTGATGCATGAATTTATAAATCAATATTTCAATGAATTTATCCTGCTTTCCATTGCTCATGTGATTGCGGTTGCCAGTCCGGGCGCTGATTTCGCCGTTGTTCTAAAAAATACCTTACAGTCCGGTAAAAAGAGTGGGCTTTTAACCGCCATAGGTGTCGGTTGCGGCATTTCCATTCACTTGATTTATACCCTGTTTGGTATTGCCTTAATCCTTTCTCAATCAGAGAGTTTATTTACAGCTGTAAAAATTATTGGTGCATTTTATTTACTCTGGATAGCCTGGCAGGCGTTTCATTCCAGAGCGAAAAAAGCATCCAAACATAGTCATCAGACTGTAGAACTCACCTTGTTTCAATCTTTCCGACAAGGTTTTTTAACTAATGTGTTTAATCCCAAAGTCACTATTTTCTTTATGGTGCTGTTTACCAGTATTGTCAGTCAGTCCACGCCAATTGTAATTCAGTCGCTTTATGGGTTATGGTTGGTGGTTTATACCATGTTGTGGTTTATGTTTGTGGCGTGGGTGTTTTCCAGAGAGCAGGTGTTGGTGTGGTATGAGACCCATGGGCATTATATAGATTGGGGAATGGGAGTTTTTCTTTCTTATTTGGCGGTGAGTTTGTTTTGGTGATGGATAAGATAAAAAAATTAAGTTTTTCAGAAGAAGAGAGAGGATTTCTTGCAGTTATAATTATGTTAGTTTTTTTTGGAATGTTATTGTTTCCATTCAGATCTATTAAAGATATGAATTATATTTCAGGAAGCGTTATTCAGGTTAGGCAAAATGGCAATACAGGGTCAATAATATTGAAAGATGATGGAGAGCGTACAGTTAGATTAATATTTGATTCAATTCAACTTAGAAGAATAAGAGATGAAGGTGTGAAACTGCCAGGGCTTAATCTCGAGATTTGGTATCATGGCTGGTTGGATAGAAATGAAATTTGGCAAATGAAGCTAGGTGATAAAATCATTTATAAATTTGAAGAAATGTATGAGAATCAAAAGTTTGGGGCATTGGGGTTTCTCTATCTTGCAGGCTTCTTTTCCTTATTTTTTATATATAAAAGAATAAATCCAGATAAAAAATCTAATTGAAAATAGAGTCTAATGAAGATGATTGGTTTAATAATATCGAATAGCCAAGTAGGTTGGGGTGCAAACCCCAACAAAAATGGTCCAATTAAAATTGGAACAAAAAATGATTAAATTAAAAACGGGAACAATAATGTTGGGGTTCGTAAACTCACCGCCAACCTACATGGAATAAATACAAATGGATTTGAAAATTCGATATCAGCTTATTCAAAACCACGCCCCAATCAAATCTCCTCAGCAAAAAAACAGTTGCATTCACTAAGGCTAGAATGACACATCGACACGCCTTATTTTGTTTTAAATCTTTCCTTTACTTCTTCAAGCGTAAACTTTTTGTCAATGTTGAGAGTAACTTTCAGATTTGGTTCCGAATCGGAAACAATAGCATATTCGTTGTCAGTATTAAGTTTGCCATTAGCGTCTAATGTAATGATTTTCTTAAAATTATATTGATTATTAATATCAGAAAAATATTTTTCATAAATTTCAATTGTTGAATTAAATTGGTCATTTGACTCATAATGTAAAATAAATTTCATGACGTATGTGAGTTTACTTTTTAGTGGAGAGGTTTTGTTATTATAAAAGGGTAATTCAACTTTCTTTGTTTGATCTATATTAAAAGAGCTACGAATGTAGAATGTATTTGATTTTGAAATATTCAGATCAACGGAAAAATGACCAGAATATTCTCGACTGTGTACATTTTGGAAAAAGGTTAAGAAAAATGTCATGAGAAGATATTTTTTCATTATTTTTAATTCCTTGTCAGCTTATTGTTGGTTATTAAGACTTTATAAGAATTTATTCTACAAGATAAAAACCTTTTATCAAGTAAGGAGTTCTGAAAAATGCCTTTATATCTCCTCAGCAAGTAGGTTGGGGAGAAAACCCCAACAAAAATGGTTAAATTAAAATTGGAACAAAAATGTTGGGGTTCGTAAACTCACCACCAACCTACATGGAATAAATACAAATGGATTTGAAAATTCGATATCGAATTATTTAAAGCTATACGCCAATCAAATCTCCTCGGCAAAAAACCAGCCGCTGATTCCGGTTGTAACAACAAACCCCGCAGCAATCCAGTAAGGCGAAATACTTTCTGTTAATGAAAAAGATTCCACGGAAAAATCAACAATAGAAAAATTGGCAACGGCCATCAACCACGAAAAATCAGGTTGTTCAAAGCCGGTAAATGCCGAAGGAATCAGTATTAAAAAAGTGACCAGTGCAAATAAAAAGGCACTGAGTAAAATAAATTTACGTTGTTTACTACCTTTTTTTATCGCTTTGTTAACAGAAGCAACAAAACGTTCACTCTCTGGCTGACTGTGGTACTGCAATAATTCATTCATATCATTTTCAGTTTTCATCATAATCCTCCTTTCATCAGTTAAACCACTTCCTGTTGTAATTGACTGGGTTGATTAACCATTTCCATCATCTTTTGTTTGCCACGATTAATATGGGATTTAACCGTTCCCAATGGCATATCGGTAATATTCACAATTTCCTGATGTGACATCCCGGCACTGACCGATAATGTCAGGCAAATCCTTTCGTTCTGCTCTAGCCCTCTCATGAGTTGCTCGACTAAAACATCCTTTTCAACATCTGATTTATATTCAAACTGGTTCAGATCAATCTCACCAGTTTCTTTTGATACATAAGCTTTTTGACGACTTTTTAAAAAGCGATTGTAGGCAATTCTGTGTAACCAGGTTGTAAAATTGGCTTCACCACGAAAGGTCGCCAAATTCTGATAA
>JAOUOC010000278.1 GCA_029880585.1 Gammaproteobacteria bacterium | reverse complement strand
ACTGGCCAAAAAACACCTGAATGTTAAAGAAATGGTAATTGTGGTGGTTGGTGATTCTGAAGTGCTTCGTCCCCAGTTGAAAGCCTTGGGGTATGAAGTGGTTGATTATGAGATTTGATTTTTTGTAGGTTACGGGTCGCGAGTTACGAGTTGCGAGTAACATACCCATGTTTATTGTCTTTGCGAGGAGCTTGCGACGCGGCAATCTCCTCAAGGCAATGACTTCTATGCCGTCATTCCCGAGAACGCGGGAATCCATTGTTGTTAAATTCTGAAAAACCATGAAAAATATTGAACTCAAAATTGACCAACAATTAAACCAAATGATTTCTGAACTCAAATCATTATCTTATGAGACTTTGAAGGATTTGGTTAGCTCGAGTGAGAAAATAAATATTGATGGTCGCGAGTTTGAGTTTTTATCATGGTCTGAGCCAGCAGTAGATAAAGGTGGTTACATAGCTATTCTCGTGGAAACTTCTCTGAAGCATTTATTATTTAGCTCACGTCCCAGAAAAGGTTTTGTGATAAATTCAGCTGGAAATATTAGAGATTTATCAGAAGACGAAACTTGGGAGTATGATTAGATTATTATGTTGGGGTAGCGAAGCGTAACCCAACAATGATCTTAATTTGTGATGTTGGGTTACGCAAGCTAACCCAACCTACGCGCTGTCTTTCCCGCGGCCAAGGTGAATTGCGAAGCAAGAGATGGCAGCCTGGGCTTGGAATCCAGTTTGCTAACCGCTTAAAATAATTAAACAAGCCCACGAAGAATATCCAATTTGTTGCTCGGCGCATTAGGTGACATAAAGTCAGGTATTGTGTTTTTAGTTCTTTGAGGTCGACTTAAAAACTCAGGTGGCCATTCAGTTATACGCTGTTCTTTGATATGCCTATATTCGCCCGGTTCTGGTTCGTCTATGTACTCTTCCTGAAGAACCAGAGCTAGAGGTTCTTGCGCTCCTTTTTTGTTTTTTGAAAAATCAAATGCTTCTTCATAGGTTTCAAAGACATAGTAATAGTCATTTCCATTTTCTGTATCTTCTGCTTCATCGCGTATGTAGCACCATACTCTATACTCAAGAACGGCATCCCAAACAAAGCCGCCGCCTGCTTTTGCTAACGCTGGATAACTACCAACTAATTTTGGTTCTTTAACTTTTGGATACTGGCTCATATTTTAATTCTGAATATTTTCACTTTTTGGTTCTGGCCTACTGAACAAGTACGCAGCTACCACGACAAAAAGAATCGCTACGGATACCAAAATCCATACACTTTCTACACGATAATACATCACACCCCAGCTAATGACTAACATTAACACTGCTATGACTTTACTGGTTCGTGAAACTGCTTTTTGTTGCTCCCAATCATTTAACAGTTTTCCAAAATGTGGATGAGCATATAACCAGCGATGTAAACGAGCCGAACCCCTTGCTGCAAACCATGCAGATAAAAGCAGAAAAGGAACTGTCGGTAACCCGGGTAAAACTATCCCCAATAAGGCCAGAGCCAGAAACAGGTACGCTAATATTAAAAAAATCAGATTTGTCATAGGGTCGTATAATTATTTATCATTCGTAATTCTAGATATTATTATATGTTTTGCTTTATTAATACGGCTTTTCGCCAATATAATTACCAGCCGGATAATAATTACAAACCCAAACCTGAGAATTGTCGGCGCACACAGCCTTGGCACAACCAATTTCTATAGAACTTTCCCATACCATTTGTGTGTAATGGCCACACATTTTCCCTTTGGTGCATGAATTTTTCGAGTAATTATAATCGGCTTTTTCACTTCCCCACGCGTCAACAACATGTTTAGAAGTTATTTGTTGTACTTTGGTTTCACCTGTCGAATACTGAAGCGGGCTTGCCCAATACAGGTTTTCTCCTACGCCCTTTGTTTGACTATGGATCATATTGCAACTTTTCTCATTCTTGAGTTTATTGGCATAGTTCTGTGCCATTTTTTCCAGTTTTTTTGACCAAGTAACTTTGGAAGATATTCCTACGTCTGACCGATATTGATTATGTACCTTCACCATTTCTTTTTGTTGCTTGCGGTCTAATGCGTAGGTCTCACCTGATGTAACCATCAAAAGGAGAAGAAGGCTGCTTAATATTTTGAATTTCATTTGTTTGGTCATGGTTTGTTTAAATTTCGTTTATGTTTTTGACGTCTTTAGGAGGAAGCAGAGGATACATTATTGGCGTATTGCAAAATGGGCATATCTCTTTGTATTGCCTCCCTACTTTATTTAAATATTCTTCTAAACTATTTCGACACTTAAAACAAACAAAATTACACGAATATTTACTTTCGGTTCGGCTATCTCTAATTGAGCCTTTTTTGAACTTTCCGTACCATTTTCCTAAAGGGTTATGTTCATCAGTTTCTTTAGGAAAAAAAGCTGCAACAGCTTCTACTTCGATATCTCCTGGTTCGAATAATGTAAGTTTCAATCCTGTCTCTAACTTAATACTATAATGATTCAAACTAGCTATAGTTCCGTAGCCACACAAATCGATATACTCATGATCAACATCGTTGAAGTTTCGAATTCCGTTAAAATCTGCGTATATAAATTTCATTCTTTTGTTTCAATGTTTTTTTCAAAATCTAAAAGTTATTATATACATTCGGTCAATTTATCACGCTTTTGGCAAAAATAACACCCTTCGACAAGGTCATAGCTCTCTTGAGGATTCTGGTCTTCGTAGGATGCTGGTGAGGAACGAACCGCATCTTTTCTGCTAACCAAAGAATAAATGGCGGATGACGCTTGGTTTATCCGCCCTACAAATGAAATGGATTCCCTCACAGCCCAGGCTGCTCTCTCTTGCTCCGCAATTCACCTTGTTCACGAGAATGACAGGATAGGTAAAAAATAATAATAAAAATTTTAATTTTTCTAAAGTTGGTCATTCCAGCGCCGATACATATAGTGAAATTGCAATTTTCGACTTTTAAAGAGGTTTATCGTGGAAGTTAATAATTCCTTAAATATTGGCGTGCAAGGCTTTCAACAGGCAACTGAACGCGCCAGTCAGGCTGCCCATGAAATCGCTACGCAAAACGTGAGTGATGCCAAGGTAGAAAGTACCAATCCAGATGATCTGGTACGTTCACTGGTTGATTTGAAACAAGCTGAAATTGATGCCAAGGCGAATGCCAAGGTGATCGAGACAGCATCTGACGTGCTTGGTAGTATTTTGGACGTAAAGGCGTAAGGTAGAGTTTAAGCCATTTCACCTGATATCAAGTGAATAACTAGCTTCTATCAATTCAGTTTATGTTGATTTCATCT
>JAOUOC010000058.1 GCA_029880585.1 Gammaproteobacteria bacterium | reverse complement strand
AGCAAGATAGTCTGCTCCACCTGTTACCATAAGTGCTTCGCCCAAAGCAAGACTGGCAACCACGATCAAAATAACTTGAGTATTCAGTGCTCTTGCAGCATCAAACCAGTCAAGGCATTTTGTGATCAACAAGAGCATGACACCCAGCAGTGCGCTGATGGCAATGGGGAGTACACCAAGAGCGGCCAAGCCGATAATGATACCCATAATTCCAAGAGCAATGGGCGCCTTGTCTGTGTGCGGTAAGTCTGTGGTAGCATCCAGAATCAAAAGGTCACCTTTTTTCTTCATTTTTGCTATCTGACTTCTTGCACCCTGAATCAATAAAATATCGCCAACATGCAAGGATACATTGCCAAGCTTTTTATAAAGATCAATTTCTTTTCCTTCTCTATGCAAGGCCACAGCAACCATTTTATATTGATCGATAAAGCGAATGTTTTTGAGTGTTGAACCGGCAAGTGGTGAACCTGGTACGATAACAATTTCAACCAGCTGTTGATCATCAGCAGTGAGCGGGTGCTCCTCATTAACCGGATTTTTTCCAACGTAAAGCTTTGCACCAAGAGAACTTTCATAATCTTTCAGGTTTTCAGGTGTATCAGAAACACGGATGCGATCGCCAGCATGAAGCACGACATCAGGCATAGGCATAATACGAATATCAGAGTGAGAACCGAATCGTTGTATTCTTTCAGCTTTTAAAGAGCCGTTGGTGTGTTCAATCAAATCCGCCAAGGTTTTGCCGACCGCAAACCCATCCTCATTAATTGTTAAATGTGCAGTAAATAACCGGGGAGCAGCACTTTCCAGAATAGAATCACGTTTTGGCAGCATTTTAGGTGCAACCAGCCAAAGATAAACGATAGCCACTGCTGCTGCGACTGAAGCAGGCACCACAAAGTCAAACATACCAATTTGTCTTAGGCCTTGCTGGGCAGCGATAGAAACAACCAGCAAGTTGGTTGAAGTACCTATTGTTGTTGTCATGCCACCAACCAAAGTGGCAAAGCCCATTGGCATTAACATACCAGAGGCCGAGGTTTTATTACGAACAGAAACGCTGATTAATATGGGTAACAGAAGTACAACAATTGGAGTATTATTCATAAAAGCTGACAATACGGCTGCAACAATAAGCGTAACCAGTAAAGAGAGTTGAGGGCTGGATTTCCATAACCGGCTTAGTAAGCGGCCAACAGGTTCAAGAGCACCCGTCCTGACCAGACCTTGTCCCGCTATCATCAAAGCGCAAACAGCTACCAGTGCTTCATGACCAAAACCAAAGAAGAAATGAATCGATTCTATTTGACTACCATCTCTGCGGAAGTAGGGAAAAACTTCGAAAATCACCGCTATCAAAATCAGAACCAGCAGGCAGCTGGATTCAAGCCGTATGTCTTCGCGCCGGAATAAATAGAGCGCCACGCCCGTCAAGATGAGCGTAGTAAGGGCGTGATAGTTGGGGATCTCGGGAAACATAGACAATAAAGACTGATCTTAAAATGGTTTATTTGCTTCAATGAATATAAAGCTAACATTTTTTTTGAAATGGTCAACACTTATTTTCAGTTTAAAAAAAAGAATGGAAACGCTAAAACAGCTTAAACAGGCTTTAAAACAAGAGATAGTAAAAAAATTAAATTTTAAACAAAAAAAGCGAATTTATTTGAATTCGTAGCCTTGTGCAGGCGGCTACTGGTATAATTCGTGTCGATTTTAAGTAGGTAGAAGTGTTGGTGATAGATTTTCAACGAAAAATTAAGAGTTTTGTTCGCCGTGAAGGCAGAATGACTCCAGGTCAGGCAAAAGCCTACGAAAATATGATGCCAGAAGTAGGTGTAGTTTTTACTCATCAGCTAATCGATTTTTCAGCATTGTGGTCTAATGGCAATCCGGTCATTCTTGAAATTGGATTTGGTATGGGTGCGTCTTTAGCACAACAGGCTAAGAGCAATCCGGAAATAAACTATTTGGGAATTGAGGTTCATCGCCCCGGTGTAGGTTCTTTATTATCCAGAGTTGAGCAAGACAATTTATCTAATGTAAGGGTGATTTGCCATGATGCGGTTGAAGTGTTGGAGCATATGATCAAAGATAATTCTCTCGCTGGTGTGCAATTATTCTTTCCGGATCCCTGGCATAAAAAAAGACACCATAAAAGACGAATTGTGAATCAGGCATTTGTTCAACTGATTAGCAGAAAAGTTAACGATGCAGGTTTTTTCCATTTGGCAACTGACTGGCAAAATTATGCTGAACATATGTTGGCTGTGATGCAGGAAGATAAAGGCTGGAAAAACCTTTCACCCACTGGCGATTTTATCGAACGACCGGAATCGAGACCCGTTACCAAATTTGAAAATCGGGGAAAAAAATTAGGCCATGGTGTTTGGGATTTGATGTTTGTTAAATGTGATAATTAGAAATAGAGAAATAGAGAAATAGAGAAATAGAGAAATAGAGAAATAGAGAAATAGAGAAATAGAGCGTAGAGAGTAGAGAGTAGCAGAGGAAAATATAGATGTTTCAAAACGTATCCGTCAGTGACGCAGTAGCGATGATAGAAAATGAGAAAGTGAATATCATAGATATTCGTGACCAACAATCCTTTACCCAGGGACATATTCAGGGTGCGGTGCATATAGACAATAACAATATTCAATCGTTTATTGATTCTGCAGATAAAAGTTTACCATTACTGATCTGTTGTTATCGTGGCAATGCCAGTCAGGCAGCAGCTCATACTTTGTATCAACAGGGCTTTGAAAAAACCTATAGTCTGTCAGGTGGAATGTGTGACTGGGTTTTGACCCAGCCTGTGATCTGATAAACAAAAAACAGGGTTCTGACAAATAAATTGTTATCTTTTTGAACCATTTAGCCTAAAGGGTTTGATTCAAGGGCTCAGCTTTGAGAAAATACGCACGGTTTTTAGCCTGCTTAAAAAACACACTCTACAGGAGTATCTATGTCATCTCGATTTGAATTAGCCAATGCCATTCGCGCATTAAGTATGGATGCTATCCAAAAAGCCAATTCCGGACATCCTGGCGCACCAATGGGAATGGCGGACATAGCTCAGGTTCTCTGGTGCGATTATCTGAAACACAATCCGGCAAATCCTGAATGGGTCAATCGAGACAGATTTGTTTTATCCAATGGGCATGGCTCCATGCTGATATATTCCCTGCTTCATTTGACCGGCTATGCATTGAGTATTGATGATCTTAAATCATTCAGACAATTGCATTCCAAAACGCCTGGTCATCCTGAATTTGGTTACACACCAGGTGTTGAAACCACCACTGGACCTCTAGGTCAGGGGATAGCAAATGCAGTCGGTATGGCAATTGCTGAAAAAACATTGTCCGCTCAATTTAATCGTAAAGGTTTCGATATTATTGATCACTACACCTATACATTTTTAGGTGATGGCTGTTTGATGGAAGGTATTTCCCACGAAGTTTGTTCTTTGGCTGGCACATTAGGTTTGGGTAAGTTGATAGCTTTTTATGATGACAATGGCATATCAATTGATGGCGAAGTTGAAGGCTGGTTTACTGATGACACAGTCAAGCGATTTGAATCTTATGGCTGGCATGTGGTGGCTAATGTTGATGGACATGATTCTGATGCTATCAATACTGCAATTAAAGAGGCCAGAGAAAACACAGACAAACCAAGTTTAATTTGTTGTAAAACAACCATCGGTTTTGGTTCTCCTAACAAGTCTGGTAAAGAAGATTGTCATGGTGCCCCACTGGGTGAAGAAGAAATTAAACTGGTCAGAAAAGAATTAAACTGGCCGCATCCGGCTTTTGAAATTCCTGACGAGGTCCTGCAAGGTTGGGATGCGAGAGAAAAAGGTAATGCTCTGGAAGCAGCATGGAATGATTTGTTTGTCGGTTATCGCGAGAAATATCCGGAAGAAGCGGCTGAATTGAATCGACGCTTGAACAAAAGAATTAAACCGGATTTTGAGTCAGTTGCCAAAAAATATATTGAACAGACCCAGTCAGAAGCAGCTTCAGTTGCAACTCGAAAAGCATCACAAAATGCGATTGAGGCCTATGCGCCTTATGTACCTGAGTTTATTGGAGGTTCTGCTGATTTGGCCGGCTCAAATCTGACTAAATGGAGTGGTAGTCAGGGTATCACCGCAAAAGATGCCAGTGGCAATTATCTCTATTATGGCGTCAGAGAATTTGGCATGTGTGCCATTATGAATGGTATTCGATTGCATGGTGGTTTTGTGCCATACGGTGGAACCTTTTTGATGTTTATGGAGTACGCCAGAAACGCTGTTCGAATGGCTGCTTTAATGAAGCAACAGGCTATCTATGTATTTACTCATGATTCAATCGGCTTGGGTGAAGATGGCCCAACCCATCAGCCTGTCGAGCAGTTGGCTTCAATGAGAACAACGCCAAACCTGATCACATGGCGTCCTTGTGATGCAACAGAAACAGCCGTTGCCTGGAAAGTCGCAATCAAGCATGGCAATGGTCCAACAGCACTGGTTTTATCTCGTCAGGGTTTACCAACACAGCCTCGAACAAATGATCAATTATCATTAATAGAAAAGGGCGGTTATGTGCTATCGGATTGTCAAGGTGAACCGGAGCTGATTATTATTTCAACTGGCTCAGAGATAGATTTGGCGATGCAAGCACAAGCGCAATTAAAAGATAAGCAGGTGCGAGTTGTTTCCATGCCAAGTTGTGAGGTTTATGAAAAACAATCAGATGAATACAAGCAATCTGTTTTACCTTCGACTGTAACAAATCGCTTGGCGATTGAAGCCGGACAAGGTGATTTTTGGTACAAATATGTCGGATTGCAAGGCAAAATTATTTCGATGAACCGTTATGGTGAATCGGCACCTGCTGGCGAATTGTTTAAGACATTCGGATTTACCCTGGAGAATGTTTTGGCAAATGCCAATGAATTGTTAGCGCAATAAGCGTTAATTATTTATAAAAAATACCCAAAACTTGTAGTAACCGATTCCATTTGCGGAATTAACTTTTTAGAGGAAGAGACATGACAGTAAAAGTAGCCATAAATGGTTATGGCCGAATTGGTCGTATGGTGTTAAGAGCCATCTATGAATACAACCGTGAAGATGAGATAAAAGTGGTTGCAATAAACTCGTCTCATCCAGTTGAAACCAATGTGCATTTAACCAAGTACGATACCACCCACGGTCGTTTTGAAGCCAATGTCAGCGGTGATGACAAATTCATGTATGTCAATGATGACAAAATTGCCATGCTGGCAGATCGTAATCCGGAAAACTTGCCCTGGGGAGAGTATGATGTTGATGTGGTGCTGGAATGTACTGGTCAATTTAAGGATATGGCTGGCGCTTCAAAACACTTTACAGGTGGAGCCAAAAAGGTATTAATCTCTGCGCCAGGCGCTGCGGATATTGACGCTACCGTGGTTTATGGCGTTAATCATGACATTTTAAAACCTGAGCATAAAGTGGTTTCCAATGCGTCCTGTACCACCAACTGTCTGGCCCCAGTTGCCAAGGCATTAAATGATGGTTTGGGTATTGAGAAGGGTCTGGTGAATACGATTCATGCTTACACCAATGACCAAAAAATCATTGATAATCAGCATAAGGATTTGAGACGAGCCAGAGCAGCGGCCATGTCAATTATCCCAACCAAAACAGGCGCGGCTAAAGCAGTTGGTCTGGTTCTGCCAGAGCTGTCAGGCAAACTGGATGGTTTTGCCATGCGAGTACCAACGGTGAATGTTTCTGTCGTGGACCTAACATTTGAAGCAAGCAGAGCAACAACTGTCGAAGAGGTAAATCAAATCCTTAAGGCCGCTTCAGATGAAGTAGTGCTTTCTTACAATGAAGATCCATTGGTGTCGATTGATTTTAATCATCATCCAGCCTCTTCCTGTTTTGATGCGACGCAAACTCGCGTAAATGGCAATCTGGTGAAAGTGTTGGCATGGTATGACAATGAGTGGGGTTTTAGTTGTCGAATGATTGATACCGCACTTGCCATGATGAAGGCTTAATTGTTAACGCAATAAGGTTCTATTAAGGAAATTGCAGATGTCAGTATTAAAAATGTCAGATCTGGATTTGTCAGGCAAAAAAGTCCTGATCAGACAGGATTTGAATGTACCGGTAAAAGATGGCAAAGTGACCTCTGATATTCGTATTCAGGCTGCACTACCTACGATCAAATTGGCACTTTCAAAAGGCGCCTGTGTCATGGTGATGTCACATTTGGGCAGACCGGAAGAAGGCAAATTGACCGAAAATGATTCCATGAAACCGGTTGCGGATCATCTGCAGTCTTTGCTGGATGTTCCTGTAAGGTTGGTTGATCGTTATCTTGATGGTGTGGAAGTAGAACAAAACGAAGTTGTCGTTTTTGAGAATGTACGCTGTAATGTGGGCGAAAAGAAAAATAGCGAAAGCTTGTCAAAGCAATATGCTTCGCTATGCGATATTTTCGTTATGGATGCATTTGGTACGGCTCATCGTGCTCAGGCATCAACCTATGGTGTTGCAGAGTTTGCACCAGTAGCTTGTGCAGGACCTCTTTTAGCAGCCGAACTGGATGCACTTGGCAAGGCGCTGGATAATCCGGCAAGACCATTAGTGGCAATAGTTGGTGGCTCAAAGGTTTCGACCAAGTTGACCGTTTTGGAATCGCTTTCCAAAGTCGTTGATCAACTGATAGTCGGTGGCGGTATTGCCAATACTTTTATTGCTGCAGAAGGGAATGATGTTGGTAAATCTTTGGTAGAAGTTGATCTGATTGACCAAGCCAGACATTTGTCTCAAAAGGCTATAGAAAATGGTGGTGAGATCCCGACAACTGATGATGTCTGGGTCGGTACCGAATTTTCCAGCGAAACAACGGCCACATTAAAAGCGGTTGATCAGGTTGCTGACAATGAGATGATTTTTGACATTGGTCCGCAAACCGCTGATAAATTGTGTGACATTTTAGAAAAAGCAGGTACGATAGTATGGAATGGCCCTGTGGGCGTTTTTGAATTTGATCAATTTGCTTCCGGAACACAAAAAATTGCGCAGGCAATTGCAAAAAGTTCAGCATTTTCAATTGCCGGTGGTGGTGATACACTGGCTGCAGTAGACAAGTTTGGCGTAAAAGAGCAAATTTCATATATTTCGACAGGCGGCGGCGCTTTTCTTGAGTTTCTGGAAGGTAAAAAATTACCTGCTGTAGCAATATTGGAAGCACGAGCGAAAAATTGATTTTAAAAGTATTACAAGCTGATTTATACAAAATAAAAAAGTAACAACGAATTTAAACGGAGAAACAACATGGCACTAATTTCAATGAGACAAATGCTGGATCATGCTGCTGAGTATGATTATGGCGTACCTGCATTTAATGTTAATAACCTCGAGCAAATGCGGGCAATCATGGAAGCTGCCGATGAAACTGATAGTCCTGTGATTGTACAGGCATCTGCTGGTGCACGAAAATATGCTGGTGCACCATTTTTAAGACATTTGATTTTGGCTGCTATTGAAGAGTTTCCTCATATTCCGGTTGTCATGCATCAGGATCACGGAACCAGTCCGGCTGTTTGCCAACGCTCCATTCAATTGGGGTTCTCATCAGTAATGATGGACGGTTCTTTGGGTGAAGATGGCAAAACACCTACTTCTTATGAATATAACCTTGATGTTACTGCAAAAGTAGTGGAAATGTCTCATGCTTGCGGGGTTTCAGTTGAAGGTGAACTGGGTTGTTTAGGATCCCTTGAAACTGGTGAAGCAGGTGAAGAGGATGGCATTGGTGCAGAAGGCATTTTAACCCATGATCAAATGCTGACCGATCCTGAAGAAGCTGCTGATTTTGTTAAAAGAACAAATGTAGATGCTCTGGCTATTGCCATTGGTACTTCTCATGGTGCTTACAAATTTTCGCGCCCGCCTACAGGTGAAATCTTGGCAATTAGTCGAATTAAGGAAATCCATCAGCGAATTCCTAACACCCATTTGGTCATGCATGGCTCTTCATCTGTACCGCAAGAGTGGTTAAAGGTCATCAATGAGTTTGGTGGCGAGATACCTGAAACTTACGGAGTGCCAGTTGAAGAAATTTGTGAAGGTATCAAACACGGTGTTCGCAAGGTTAACATTGATACCGATTTAAGATTGGCGGCTACAGGTGCCATTCGTAGAAATCTGACGCAAAATACATCCAACTTTGACCCAAGAAAATATTTGGCAGCATCAACCCAGGCAATGAAAGAAATTTGTCTGGCGCGTTATGAAGCTTTTGGTACAGCAGGTAATGCCAGTAAAATAAAATGTCTATCATTAGAGCAGATGACAGATCGCTACCTGACAGGCGAGCTGGATGCAAAAATCAATTAATGAGAGAGGCGCGTTTCCTCTCTTTTAACATTCAAACTCAATAAAGATTATAAATACTACAGGATGTTAGATACTCGAAAAGAAATAGAGATCCCGGAAGGCATTACGCTGGATTTGCCTGTGGCAGGCCTGATCCCGAGAGCGCAGGCTTTTATTATTGATCTGATCATTCGTTATATTGCGGTGTGGATTTTGGCTGCAATTTTCAGTTTTATGGGTAATTTTGGCTTTGGCCTGATTATGCTCATGCTATTCATCATTGAGTGGTTTTACCCTGTTCTGTTTGAAGTCTTCTCAAAAGGTCAAACGCCTGGCAAAAAAGCATTGGGAATTGCTGTGGTCAACGATGATGGTTCTCCGGTTGGCTGGTCATCATCGATTGTCAGAAACTTGCTAAGAGCGGCTGACTTCATGCCCTTTATGTACGGTTTTGGTATTGTCAGCATGATGTTTAATCGCGATTTTAAAAGGTTGGGTGATCTGGCAGCTGGCACTATGGTTATTCATACAGAAAAGAAAAAGAAGAAAAAGAAAAAAACAGAAGCAAAATTGCTCGATCAATATCGTCCTTTGGCACCTAAAACCAATTTAACACTCGAAGACCAGCACGCTATCATAAATTTTGTTGAGCGGTCCGAGTTATTATCCACGTCAAGACTCAATGAACTTGCTGACTATTTGTCACCCTGGATGTCAAACACGAAAGGTAAAAATCCTCCACAGAGTGATCTGTCACCAGCAACTCAAAAGCTGTTTAAAATGGCTGCATGGTTAAGGGGCGGTCAATGAGGCAGAAGGAATTTGAAAACCGTTATCAACAAACATGGGATGCATTTGCACAAAAGCTGGATCAGGTCGAAAGCATAAAACGCAGAAAATCAGTTTTAAATAATGATCTCAAACGCTATGATGAAGATTACCGAACACTTTGTTATTGTTTGAGTCTTGCAAGAGAAAGGCAATATAGTCCCTATCTGATCAAAAGGCTGGAGAAACTGGTTTTCAGAGGGCATCAGGTTTTTTACCAAAGAAAAATAGGCATTTTTTATCAGATCTACCGATTCATATTATTTGGTTTTCCTGCAGCTGTTAGAAAACAGTCAAAATTTATCTGGATCGCTACAGGCATTTTTTACTTGCCAGCATTAATTATTTTTGCGCTGGTATTACTGTTTCCAGAACTAGTCTATTCAATTGTTGAGCCAGGGCAGGTTGCTGAGATTGAATCCATGTATGATCCCGGTCTGGATAAAATTGGCAGAGGTCGAGACAGAGCGTCAGATACTGATTTTGCGATGTTTGGACATTATGTCTGGAACAACATCGGGATTGCATTTAGGGAGTTTGCCGGCGGATTTATGGCGACTTTGGGCACCTTATTCTACTTGATATTTAATGCACTGTTTTTTGGTGCACTTTCGGCGCACATGATCAATGCGGGATTTGAGCAACCTTTCTTTACCTTTGTTTCTGGTCATGCACCTTATGAATTAACCGGAATTGTACTTGCTGGTGCAGCTGGTATTAAACTGGGCTGGGCAATCATTTCTCCAGGTAATTTTTCAAGAAAACAGGCATTAATTAATGTGGGTCGAGAATGTATGGTGCTGGTTTATGGCGCTATATTTTTGTTGTTGATTGCAGCATTTGTGGAAGCTTTTTGGTCATCTAACGCTTCTATTGCACCCATTATAAAGTACAGTGTTGGCATAGCTGGATGGTTACTGGTTATTGTCTATCTGACCTTGATGGGGCGCGGTCGTATCGGAGAGAGTGAATAATGGAACTCGAGAAGGTTACGGCCAAAATAAGACCCAGACGAAATTGGGAAGCAGCAGATCTGGGTTTTGTTATCGCACAAACGACTGCCAAGGATCTATATCGTATCTGGTTTTATATCACTCTGCCTGTTTTTATTTTATTGTCGGTACTGTTTTATGAAAGTGCGTTTTGGGTATTTGTGATCTTTTGGTGGCTGAAACCGATATGGGAAAGACCACTGTTGCATTATTTAAGCCGTTATCTTTTTTCCGAGAAACTGACTGTAAAGGAATGCGTGAAGGCAACATTTCGATTAGCAAGAATTCAATGGATAATGAGCTTGCTTTGGCGGCGTTTCAGTTTTACCCGATCAATAGATTTACCGTTAATTCAATTGGAAGGCTTGTCCGGTGAAGAAAGAAGAAAACGTTTGAGAATACTGCATTCTTATGATTCAGGAACTGGCGTCTGGTTGACGGTTATTTTGTCATTGACAGAATGGCTTTTATATATGAGTTTTATATTTTTGGCCATGCTGCTGGTACCCGAGCAGATGTCCTTTGATTTTGATATTGCAGAATTGATATTCATGGATGTTGATAACCATACTCTGGGCATTATCCTGATCTTCGTCGCTTATTTAAGTATGTCCATCGTTGCACCTTTTTATGTGGCCTGTGGCTTTTCAGTTTATATTAATCAAAGAACACATCTTGAAGCCTGGGACATCGAACTGGCTTTTAAGCGGTTAGCCATCCGTCTTAAAGAAAAAACAAAAGGACGAGGGACTAAGCTGGCCAGTTTGGCTTTACTGTTTTGTTTTTCTTCCCTGTTTATGATGCCAACAGAAAGCTACGCTGCTGAACCTGAAAAAACGAAAGAAATTAAGCATGCGCCTGATAGTGAGCACTCACAGGTTAAAGAGCAGATCAAAAAAATAAAACAAAATGAGCTTTTCAATCGTAAGGAAATGGATTATCGCTACGAAAAGATTGAAAAAGATAAAGAAGAAGAAAAAAGCGAACGCGAATCTGATTCATGGGGTGGAAGCTGGTTTTTCTTCAAGTTTGGCGCCTTTATTGCCTGGGTGTTGGAGTATGCGCTGTGGATTTTTGCCGCTGTAATGATTTTGTATTTACTGCTTAAGTATGGCTCCTATGCTAAAGGCATTCGATTTGAAAACAGAAAAAGAAGGCGTCCAAAAACGCTGTTTGGTCTGGATATGGATGCTGAAAACCTGCCGGATCAACCCTGGGTTGTGGCTGAACAACTTGCCAAAAAAGGGGATTTCCGACAAGCCTTAAGTTTGCTTTATCGTGCAAGTTTGATTTGGTTTATTGACAATACACAGGTCAATATTCATGAAGGCGATACAGAAATGGAGTGTTTGGGAAAAATTAAAAATTTTGCCGACAATCCCAAACAGAATTTTATGACATCACTTACTCAATTGTGGCGTATGTTGGCCTATGCACATCAACAACCTGTGGCAAATGAGGTGATTGGTTTGGCTCATGAATGGCCGAAATTGATGAAAATATTCGAGCATACTCAGGGTGAAGATGATACAGGCAACGCCATAGGGGAAAACAAATGAACAGGTTTTCCCGCCAGTTTTATATTGCCTGTATTGCAGCGGTGCTCTATTTCTTTTGTTCGTTGTGG
>JAOUOC010000277.1 GCA_029880585.1 Gammaproteobacteria bacterium | reverse complement strand
TGTATTATGACCGTCTGATTGAAATAGGCACTATAGTTCGCCCACTCTTTTATAATGTCAGCCTGAACCTTTTGATATGCCAATGATTCAACAGGGTCAATTTTATTATTCAGCGTATAGTGTATCAAAAACTGATCCATCTCCATTAATAACCTTAAAATAAACGCATCTTTTGACATCGTGTCTTTTAACGAGTTTTTCAGATTAGCCCATGGCTGGTCAATATTATCGCCTTGCTCGGCCTTCATATCCCAATTGATCCCAATGCCGATATTTAAAAAACTGTTATCGTGATTGTCACCACTAGCTTCGACTAATATACCGGCAACTTTTTTTCCATCCATCAGCAAGTCATTTGGCCATTTTACTTCAACATCACTATTAGAAACTGATCGAATAACACGGCAAAGCAAAATTCCCATCGCAATGCTTATACCACCAAGTGAATTTAAACCTAAGGGTAATTGAATACCTAATGAAAAATACAAATTGGCGGCAAAGGGCGAAATCCATCTTTGCCCTTTTCTGCCACGTCCAGCTGATTGATGCTCGGCAATGCAAACCTGCGCTCCCTGAAAACTATTTTTCCAGTGTTTGGCAATATAATCCGATGTAGAGCCTATACTGGTCAAAACCTCAATTTTGTTAATCACTTTGAAGCTATTAATTTGAGAAAGAATATATTCCCTATCAAGTAATTCAAGTCCCTTACTGATTTGATAGCCTCTTCCTCTAACAGAAAAAACCTTAATTCCCCAGAGCTCAATCTTTTTGATCAACTTCCATACTGCGGTACGGGATATATCAAGCGCACCAGCAATTTCCTCACCCGAATGAAACTGTCCATCGGATAAGATTCTAATAAGCTTTTCTATTCTTTGCTGAGTTTTAGCTGCCATAGTTTTGGATGGGAATAATAGGTAAATAATTTTAGGCTTGTCGGCCTTCAATTCGAACTTCTGCTTCCAGAACAACACCAAATTGCTGTAAAACACTTTGCTGAATTTTCTCTGCCAATTGCCATATTTTACGACCATCTGTCTCGCCGTAATTAACCAGTACCAGAGCTTGCTGGGTGTGAACGCCAACATCGCCTTCCTTAACACCTTTAAAGCCTGCTTTTTCAATTAACCAGCCCGCAGCCAGTTTAAAACCTTCATCAACTGGATAAGCAACCAGATCAGGGTGGCTCTGTTTCAATTGTTCATAAACAGATTCTGCGACTACCGGATTTTTAAAAAAACTGCCAGCATTGGGTATCAATTCAGGATCGGGTAATTTTGAACGTCTGATTTCGCAAACCCGTTCGATTAAATCTGCCGGATTCACCGAAGGTTTGTCTTCAAAATAACTCGCCAATGGTTGATAGGTTAAATTTAGTTGAGGTTGCTTTAGTAAACGAAAAACCACTTGAGTCACCAGATATCTGCCTTGTCCTGCTTTTTTAAAAAAACTGTCCCGATAGGCAAACTCACATTCACGCTGTTTTTTTAAATGCTGTACGCCAGAATCCAGATCAATATATTCAACATAATCGATAAACTGCTCCACTTCAACACCATAAGCACCAATGTTCTGAATGGGTGCAGCGCCTACTGTACCGGGGATCAACGCCAGATTTTCCAGACCATGCCAGCCTTGTTGACTGGAATGCAGCACCCAGTTATGCCAATTTTCACTGGCCGCTACAGCTACTAACACATCATTATCTGATTCATCTAGCAGATTAATTCCGAATAATTGTGGATAGAGAATTAAACCTGAATAATCTCCCACCATCAAAATATTGCTGCCGCCACCTAAAACCAGTCTTTGATCATATTGTTGAATTTGAGATAAGCACTCGATAATATCATCCACAGAATCCAGTTGCAGAAATCCATCTGCATTGGAATCGACTTTAAATGTGGTCAACTCTTTCAGTGATACTTGTGGTTTAATTGCTTGCAATATCAGGTTTCTCTTTATTTTACGATTGCACTATTTTACACCAGTGTGACTTTTGTAAATAGTGGTTTGAATCATTTACTTACCTCAATCATCAAAACTATCGCCTTTCCATCATGGAATAATCATCAAGATTAAAATAGAATGGTCAAACTTGTAACAAGATGAAAGCAGTCGAGTCTAAAATACAATTCGGAATGCTCAATACAGGAGCCATCATGTTAAACAAAAAAGTTTCAGTTTTTATTTTTACTTTTGTTGCCATAGGTGCAGCCGGGTTTGGGCTTCATCAATTAGATCGTTTAAATTCTTTGGAGCAGGTTTCTCAAAAGCCAAACCTGATTGGGTTCAATGAAGGTCAATTTGCACCAGACTTTGAAATTGAGCAAATCAACGGTGAATCGTTTAAGCTGAGTGATTTTAGAGGAGAGCAATCGGTTTATGTAATTTTTTGGAACACCTGGTGTAGCTACTGCATCAAGAAAATTCCGAAACAAAAACAGGTTCAGGAAACACTAGGCAACCAAATCAGAATCATTGCAATCAATACCAGCAGAAAAGATTCCGTTGAAGAAACGCTGGAATTTAAAGATAAATTTCAAATCAATTACCCGATAGCTTTTGATCATGGTGAAGTGGTCACCGATTTGTATGATGTGTGGGGAACGCCGACTGAATTTATCATCGATATTAACGGCAAAATCCAACATCGGGACAATATTCCCAATAACATCAAAGATAAACTTTCAATCTGGAATACCTTGTAACCGAAATGAAAGATCAGAAAGACACAAAACGCGGCTCACAAAGAAGCAACCCTTTGCAAAATCTTTCTGAAGGTTTAAATCGTCGCGCCTTTTTAAAAACCGGATTGGCAGGTGCGATATTACCGGTTTTGCCTGCCTGTTCAGATGGCTATGAATCCGAAAAAGAGGCTGTTCAAACTATCTTTACTGAAAACGAACAGATAGTGATTGAAACCGTTCAGGATCATCTATTACCGGAAGATGGTAATGGGCCAAATGCCAAAGCGATTAATGCTTTTGAATATCTAATCTTTGCCATGACTGACAAACAAAATATGGAAGATGGTGATCC
This sequence comes from Gammaproteobacteria bacterium, assembly GCA_029880585.1. Taxonomy (GTDB): domain Bacteria; phylum Pseudomonadota; class Gammaproteobacteria; order Enterobacterales; family Kangiellaceae; genus Aliikangiella. Next base: position 308 of record JAOUOC010000277.1, on the reverse strand, counting down.
GGAATTTATTAAAAAAGGTGTAGGCTGGCTGACTGATCTTTCAGAGCAAACCAAAGGCGAAGCATTCACAAAATTATTATTTGAAGAAAGAGAGAAATTACTGCAACAGATCTCTCGCTCTCAAGCCGGTGAAAACTGGTTATCCTTACTCATGTATTACCTGACCGAAGCCCTGATGACCGATCCGATTTACGGTGGCAATCCCGATCAAGCTGGCTGGCAATGGCTGGAACATCAGGCAGGTTTTCCAAGACCTGTCAAAGGTAAAACCTATCGGGATTTTGAAAATGAATAATTTCGGTAGAAAT
>JAOUOC010000057.1 GCA_029880585.1 Gammaproteobacteria bacterium | reverse complement strand
TGAAGGTGGCCGTACTGTTGGTGCGGGTGTTGTTGCAAAAATTATTGCTTAAGATAGTTTTTGATTCATAAATAACGTTACCCAGTTGTAATAAAGGTGGTGAAAGTCACCGCCTTTTGTTACAGGCCAGTGGCTCAATTGGTAGAGCAGCGGTCTCCAAAACCGCAGGTTGGGGGTTCGAGTCCCTCCTGGCCTGCCACTAATTAGTAGCCAAATATTTAATGGGTTGCTGGCAATTAGTGGTAAAGTATTACAAGTGAAACTATTAGTAGGCTGGGAGCTGAAGTTAATTTAAGAAATGGTCGGTATTTCATGAGTACACAGGAACAAGTTATAACAACTTCTCCATTTGACAAGGTTAAGTGGTTTTTGGCGATCGCATTATTGGCTGCTGCCGTTTATGCAAATCACTATTTTGTTGATAGTGGAATGCTTGTTCGTGTCGGTTCTATTCTTGGTTTGATCGCTACTGGTTTGGCTGTAGGCCTTAGTACATTTAAGGGTAAGGCAGCGATGGCTTTTGCCAAAGAAGCAAGAATTGAAGCCAGGAAAGTGGTGTGGCCAACCAGAACAGAAACAATTCAAACGACACTGATCATTGTTTTGGCTGTAACAGTCGTGGCGCTACTTTTATATGGTCTGGACTGGATTTTGGTTAAGTTGATCAGTTTAGTTACCGTAAGAGGATAACAGGATGTCGTTGAAATGGTACGTGGTCCAAGCTTATTCCGGCTATGAAAATAAAGTCAGGAATTTATTGGAAGAGCGTGTAAAGCTACACGGTCTGGAAGACAAGTTTGGCCAAATTTTGGTACCAACTGAAGAAGTTGTCGAAATGCGAGCCGGACAAAAGCGTAAAAGTGAAAGAAAATTTTTTCCTGGATATGTCCTGGTAGAAATGGATATGGCAGATGAGTCCTGGCATCTGGTGAGAGAAACACCAAGAGTGCTAGGTTTTATTGGGGGTACAAGTGATAAGCCTGCTCCAATTAGTAAAAAAGAAGCTGATGCCATTTTAAACCGTTTGGAAGAATCAACGGATAAGCCGAAGCCAAAAACTCTGTTTGAAGCTGGTGAAGCAGTTAGAGTTATTGATGGGCCGTTTGCCGATTTCAATGCGGTTGTTGAACAAGTTAATTATGAAAAGAGTAGGCTGCACGTATCAGTAATGATATTTGGTCGCTCGACACCAGTTGAGCTTGATTTTAGTCAGGTAGAAAAAGGCTAAGGCCGCTGGTGAAAATTTGGTTTTTCGACCATGACCAGAGAGTTGGTTGTGGGAGTTTTTTTACATTCGATAAACGGGGAGCTTGAAAGAATCCTGGTGATTTCCGGTAAAGCGTTTGAACCCAAAATGAGGTGATATATGGCTAAGAAAGTCGAAGGCTATATCAAGCTCCAGGTTGGAGCAGGTATGGCTAATCCAAGTCCTCCAGTTGGTCCAGCTCTGGGTCAGCATGGTGTGAACATCATGGAATTCTGTAAAGCGTTTAATGCTGAAACAGAAAAAATGGAAAAGGGATTACCAATTCCTGTTGTCATTACCGTATACAGTGACAGAAGTTTTACTTTTGTGACCAAGACGCCACCTGCATCAGTATTGATCAGAAAAGCGATTGGTCTTAGCAAAGGTAGCTCACGTCCAAATACAGATAAGGTAGGCAAAATCACACGTGCACAACTTGAAGAAATTGCCAATACAAAAGAACCGGATCTGACAGCAGCTGATATAGACGCTGCCGTTAGAACATTGGTTGGTACTGCACGCTCAATGGGCGTGGAAGTGGAGGATTAATCAATGGCTAAATTATCAAAACGTCAAAAGCAAATTAACGAAAAGATCGAAAAAGATAAAGTTTACACCGTGGAAGAAGCGCTTGCCTTGATTAAAGAAGTGTCTTCAGTCAAGTTTGATGAAACTATTGATGCGGCTGTAAATTTGGGTGTTGATCCAAGAAAATCTGATCAGGTTGTACGTGGTGCGACAGTTCTGCCAAATGGTACAGGAAAAGATGTTCGCGTAGCCGTATTTACTCAGGGACCTAGTGCAGATGCAGCCAAAGAAGCGGGTGCAGATGTGGTTGGTATGGATGATTTGGCTGAAGAAGTCAAAAAAGGTAATCTTAATTTTGATGTGGTTATTGCAAGCCCCGATGCAATGCGCGTAGTTGGGCAATTGGGTCAAATTCTGGGGCCAAGAGGCCTTATGCCAAACCCTAAAGTTGGTACAGTTACACCTGATGTTGCTACTGCTGTTACAAACGCCAAGAGTGGCCAGGTTCAATATCGTACTGATAAGAATGGTATCATTCATGCGCCATTGGGCAAAAACAGTTTTGAAGTTAAAGCGTTAGCTGAAAATTTGGGTGCATTGATTGGTGCACTGAAAAAAGCCAAGCCGACGTCAGCTAAAGGCACTTACTTTAAAAAGTTGTCTTTGAGCTCGACTATGGGGCCTGGTCTGGCAGTTGATATTTCAACTGTAGAAGTTAAAGAGTAGCTTGTAAAAGAATAGTGCTTGGTGGATAACTGATTTAATCAGTTATCGATTAAGAGCTAGGGTATTTGAACCGGATGTTGGCGTTTCATTTTGATGAGATGCTAAAAGAAAGTTTAAATATCGTCATAGACCGTAGGTGAAAATCTTTTTAGCAGTGCGCCTTTATGAGGTGATTAAAAAGATGGTCTTAAAAATAGCCTACGCAGGCGGTGGTACCCGACTCAGTTTTTCTGGGCGGTTCATCGTTTACAGGGAACAAAGAGATTTGTTCTGTATTGTAAATACTTCTGTTTATTCAGGTAAATAGGAGAAATTTGGAGGTGAACAACGTGGCACTTGGACTAGAAGGTAAAAAGGCGATAGTTGCTGAAGTTAACGAAGTTGCTTCAAAGGCTTTGTCCGCCGTCCTTGCCGAGTACCGTGGCATTTCAGTTGAAAAAATGACTGCGCTACGAGTAAAGGCCCGTGAGAGTGGTGTTTATCTACGTGTAGTAAGAAACACTCTTGCCAAACGTGCTGTTGAAGATACTGAGTTCGCTTGCTTGAACGATGCTTTGGTCGGTCAGGTTATTTGTGCTTTCTCCATGGATGAGCCTGGAGCAGCAGCCAAATTAGTTCGCGATTTTGCAAAAGAATGCGACAAACTGGTTGCAACTGCTGTGGCTGTTGGTGGTGTATTGCATGGTGCTGATCAACTTGAAGCGGTAGCAAAACTACCAACCAAAGAAGAAGCAATTGCTTCTTTGATGAGTGTTATGAATGGTCCGGTTACAAAACTGGCTCGTACGCTCAACGAATTCCCATCGCAGATTACTCGCGTAATAAATGCGGTTGGAGAGAAAAAACAAGCGGCGTAACTTTTCGACAGAACGGAAATGATTACAATTTTTTTATAATTTTAATTTTTACCAGGAGAACGAGTAATGGCTCTTTCTAAAGATGATATTTTGAATGCAATTGCTGACATGTCTGTAATGGACGTTGTTGAATTAGTAAAAGCAATGGAAGAAAAATTTGGCGTAACTGCGGCTGCGGCTGCGGCTGTTGCTGTTGCTGCACCAGCTGATGGTGGTGGAGCTGCTGCTGCTGAAAAAGACGAATTTGACGTTATTATGAAAAGCTTTGGTGCAAATAAAGTTGCAGTTATCAAAGCAGTTCGCGGCCTCACTGGTCTTGGCTTGAAAGAAGCTAAAGACGCAGTAGAAGGTGCACCTACTCCAATTAAAGAAGGTGTTTCTAAAGATGAAGCTGAGAGCGTCAAGAAGGAACTTGAAGAAGCAGGAGCAGAAGTAGAAATCAAATAATTTGATTGCTGCTTATACTGTAATACAGGTCGGCTGATAGCGTTAAAGCTATCAGCCGTTTTGCCGTTTTAAAAAACAGGTATATTGGCTTGTTTTGATACGGGTCTGGATGAATAAATTTTTGATAAATCAAGTTGTTATTCGACAGGCGTGTGAACTAGTCAAAAAAATGGCAGTTTTTGGTCTAAAATTGGTGCAAGCTTTTATAGTCGATTTCGCCGTATCAAGTTTCGATTATAAGTGGAAAGCAAGACAAGCAAAGTGATAGCTAACTGAGGAGCCCAGATGGCATATTCATATACAGAGAAGAAAAGGATCCGTAAGGATTTTGGTCTAAACAAAAGAGTTTTAGACGTACCGTATTTACTTGCAATTCAGTTAGATTCCTATCGTTCATTTTTGGATGAAGAAGATAGGGTCAATTCAGGATTGGAAAAAGCATTTAATTCTGTTTTTCCAATTACCAGCTATTCAGGATCAGCCGCGTTGGAATACATTAGTTATTCTCTAGGCGAGCCGATCTTTGATGTTAAGGAATGTCAAATCAGAAGTTTGACCTATTCTGCATCTCTGAAAGTCAAAATCAGGCTGGTTATTTATGATAAGGAAAGCAAAAACAAAAAAGTTAAAGAAGTCCGTGAACAAGAAGTTTACATGGGTGAAATGCCTTTGATGACGGAAAATGGTACCTTTGTCATTAATGGTACTGAGCGTGTTATCGTTTCTCAATTACACAGAAGTCCAGGCGTATTCTTTGATTCTGACAGAGGTAAAACACACTCTTCAGGCAAATATCTATATAACGCGCGAGTTATTCCATATCGTGGTTCATGGCTGGATTTTGAGTTTGATCCAAAAGATTGTTTGTTTGTCAGAATAGACAGAAGAAGAAAATTACCTGCAACTATTCTACTTAGAGCGCTAGGTTATGAAACCGGTGAAATGCTTGATATGTTTTATGATACAGATCATATCGAGCTGGATAAGGATGAAATCTATACCCTTAATTTAATTCCGGACAGACTGCGTGGTGAAACAGCAAATTTTGATATCAAAAGTAAGCGAGGAAAAGTTGTTGTTGAAGCTGGACGTCGTATTACCGTAAGACACATTAAGGAAATGGAAAAAGCGGGCATTGATAAAATTGTTATACCTGCCGAGTTTTTGTTAGGCAGGGCGATTGCAAAAGAAATTATTGATGCAGAAACCGGTGAAGTTATTGCTGCTCCTAATGATGAAATTACCGAAGAGTTATTGGAAAAAATCAAAGAAAATGGTGTAAAAAGTTTTCAGACGCTTTACACCAATGATTTGGATTGTGGTCCATATATTTCTGATACATTAAGAATAGAGCCTTCTAGCAACAGACTGGAAGCGCTTATTGAAATTTATCGTATGATGCGACCTGGCGAGCCACCAACCAAAGAATCTGCAGAAGGTTTGTTCGATAACCTGTTCTTTACAGAAGATCGTTATGATCTTTCCGCTGTTGGCCGTATGAAATTTAATCGTCGTGTGGGACGAGCTGATGGTAGCGGTGATGGCATCTTGTCCAAGCAGGATATTATTGATGTGGTTAAGGTTCTGATAGATATTCGTAACGGTAAGGGAACTGTTGATGACATTGACCATCTGGGTAACAGAAGAATTCGTTCAGTAGGTGAAATGGCAGAAAATCAGTTCCGTGTTGGTCTTGTGAGAGTTGAGCGTGCTGTTAAAGAAAGATTAAGCATGGCAGAAGCTGATAATTTGATGCCACAGGATCTGATTAATGCAAAACCTGTTTCAGCTGCAATTAAAGAATTTTTCGGTTCGAGCCAGTTGTCACAATTTATGGATCAAAACAATCCATTGTCTGAAATCACTCATAAGAGAAGAGTCTCGGCACTTGGACCTGGCGGTTTAACCAGAGAAAGAGCAGGCTTTGAGGTTCGTGACGTACATCCAACTCATTATGGTCGTGTTTGTCCAATTGAGACTCCAGAAGGACCAAACATTGGTTTGATTAATTCTTTGGCATGTTATGCAAGAACAAACGAATATGGATTCTTGGAAACTCCTTACCGTCAGGTTAAAAATGGAAAGGCGACAAGCAAGATAGATTATTTGTCAGCAATTGATGAAGGTAATTATTACATTGCACAGGCAAACATTGAGCTGGATAAAACCGGAAAAATGGTTGAAGATTTGATCTCATGTCGTCATAAAGGTGAGTTTGTATTAACGCCAGTGGATAATGTCCAATATATGGATGTATCGCCACAGCAAATCGTATCTGTTGCTGCCTCATTGATTCCATTTTTGGAGCACGATGATGCTAACCGTGCATTGATGGGTTCAAACATGCAACGTCAGGCAGTTCCAACCTTACGTGCTGAAAAGCCACTTGTTGGTACAGGTATGGAAAGAACGGTAGCTGTTGACTCAGGTGTAACCGTTGCTGCTGACCGTGGTGGGGTTGTTGAATTTGTTGATGCTGGCCGTATTGTAATCAAAGTTAATGATGAAGAGACACAATCGGGTGAAGCCGGTGTGGATATATACAATCTGACCAAATATACTCGTTCAAATCAAAATACCTGTATCAACCAAAAACCAATCGTAAATGTTGGGGATGAAGTTGGTAAAGGCGACGTTTTGGCTGATGGTCCTTCGACTGATTTGGGAGAATTGGCGCTTGGTCAAAATATGAAGATCGCTTTCATGCCATGGAACGGATATAACTTTGAGGATTCTATCCTGATTTCCGAAAAAGTAGTTAAGGATGACAGATTTACCAGTATTCATATTCAGGAATTAACCTGTATCGCTCGTGATACAAAATTGGGTGCTGAAGAAATTACAGCAGATATACCTAATGTTGGTGAAAGCGCATTGGCGAAACTGGATGAATCAGGAATCGTATATGTCGGTGCAGAGGTAAAAGCAGGCGATATTCTGGTAGGTAAAGTGACACCTAAAGGTGAAACACAATTAACGCCGGAAGAGAAATTGTTGAGAGCAATTTTTGGTGAAAAAGCCAGTGATGTAAAAGATACCTCATTGAGAGTTTCATCGGGTACTGTGGGTACGGTTATTGATGTTCAGGTTTTCACTCGTGATGGTGTGAAAAAAGACGACAGAGCACTTTCAATCGAAGCCAGTGAAATAGAAAAGGTCAAAAAAGACCTTAATGATGAATTAGCTATTCTTAAAGGCAATATTTTATCAAGAGCACGAAAAATTATTGAAGGTTCTGTTGCTGAGAAAGGCCCAGACAAGTTGAAAAAAGGCAGTACAGTTACTGCGGAATATCTTGAGGAAATCGGTGCTGATCAGTGGCTGGATATTCAATTGCGTGATGAAGCTTCACAAAAGCAGATTGAAGCATTGGCTACTAATCTGGAAGCGCATAAGGCTGAATATGATAAAAAACTGTCAGTCAAAAAAGCTAAAATTACTCAGGGCGATGATCTGGCACCAGGCGTATTAAAAGTCGTTAAAGTCTATATGGCAGTAAAAAGACGCATTCAACCAGGCGATAAAATGGCTGGAAGACATGGTAACAAGGGTGTTATTTCTAATATCGTACCAGTCGAAGATATGCCATATCTTGAAAATGGAGAACCGGTAGATATTGTTTTGAATCCACTAGGTGTTCCATCGCGTATGAACATTGGACAAATTCTGGAAACCCATTTAGGTTGGGCTGCAAAAGGTTTGGGTCATAAAATTGACAAAATGATCAAAGAGCAGCAAGAAGTTGCCAAAATGCGCGAATTGCTAGACAAGATTTATAATCATAGAAAACAAAAGACAGTTGAACTGGATTCTTTAAGTGATAAGGAAATTATGGCGTTGGCAGAGAACCTCAGAGATGGTGTTCCAATGGGTACGCCTGTATTTGATGGTGCTGAAGAAAGTGAAATCAAGCATTTGCTGGAGCTGTCTGATCAAAGTACAAATGGTCAATCCTGGCTGTATGATGGTAGAACAGGTGACCAATTTGAAAGACAGGTAACTGTTGGCTACATGTATATGCTTAAATTGAACCATCTGGTTGATGACAAAATGCACGCCCGTTCAACCGGTTCGTACAGTTTGGTAACTCAACAACCATTGGGTGGTAAAGCGCAATTTGGTGGGCAGCGTTTTGGTGAGATGGAAGTATGGGCACTTGAAGCTTATGGTGCTACCTACACATTGCAGGAAATGCTCACTGTTAAATCGGATGATGTAAACGGTCGTACACGTATGTATAAAAACATAGTTGACGGTGATCATCGTATGGACCCTGGAATGCCTGAGTCCTTTAATGTATTGGTCAAGGAGATCCGTTCATTAGGTATTAATATTGACCTTGAACGTGAAGACTAATTATTGATAGAGGCGGCCTGAATAAATACAGGCATTTGAAAACCAGTTTATTAACTCCGGGAGGAGAGAAAGTTGAAAGATTTATTAAATTTTATCAAACAACAAAATCAAACTGAGGAATTCGATACCATTCGCATTGGATTGGCATCTCCAGAAATGGTTCGTTCCTGGTCATACGGTGAAGTTAAAAAGCCGGAGACAATCAATTACAGAACTTTCAAGCCTGAAAGAGATGGTTTGTTCTGTGCCAAAATTTTTGGACCTATCAAGGACTACGAATGTCTTTGTGGCAAGTATAAAAGATTAAAACATCGCGGTGTGATCTGTGAGAAGTGTGGTGTTGAAGTTGCATTGGCCAAAGTTCGACGTGAAAGAATGGGGCATATTGATCTGGCATGTCCTGTTGCTCACATCTGGTTCCTGAAATCATTGCCATCCCGTATCGGTTTGTTGCTAGACATGACCTTGCGTGATATTGAGCGCGTACTCTATTTTGAGGCTTTTGTGGTAACAGAGCCAGGCATGACAACACTTGAAAGAGGTCAGTTGCTAAACGAAGAAACTTATCTTGAAGCAGTTGAAGAGTTTGGAGATGAGTTCGAAGCCAAAATGGGTGCAGAAGCTATAATGGAACTTCTGGACCGAATTGATATTGAAGAAGAAGCCAAGACAATTCGTGAAGAGATCCCGGAAACGACTTCAGAAACAAAACTGAAGAAATTTACTAAAAGATTAAAGTTGCTTGAAGCTTTCATTGATTCAGGAAATAAACCTGAATGGATGATTATGACAGTATTGCCAGTTCTGCCACCTGATTTAAGACCATTGGTTCCATTGGATGGTGGACGTTTTGCTACGTCTGATCTGAATGATTTGTATCGACGCGTAATCAACCGTAACAATCGTTTGAAGAGATTGCTTGACCTGAATGCCCCTGACATTATTGTCAGAAATGAAAAACGTATGCTTCAGGAAGCAGTTGACGCATTGCTTGATAATGGTAGACGCGGTAGAGCAATAACAGGTTCTAATAAACGTCCGTTGAAATCATTGGCTGACATGATTAAGGGTAAGCAAGGACGTTTCCGTCAAAATCTGTTAGGTAAACGTGTTGATTATTCCGGTCGTTCTGTAATTGTTGTTGGTCCTACACTGCGTTTACATCAGTGTGGATTGCCCAAAAAAATGGCGTTGGAATTATTTAAACCCTTTATTTTTGGCAAACTTGAATTACGAGGTTTGGCCACAACGATTAAAGCTGCCAAGAAAATGGTTGAGAGAGAAGAGCCCGTAGTATGGGATATTCTCGAAGGCGTGATCAGAGAGCATCCGGTCATGTTGAACCGTGCACCTACTTTGCACAGATTAGGTATTCAGGCGTTTGAGCCATTATTGATTGAAGGTAAGGCAATTCAGCTTCATCCTTTGGTTTGTACTGCATACAACGCTGACTTTGACGGTGACCAAATGGCTGTGCACGTACCACTGACTATTGAAGCACAAATTGAATGTCGTTCCTTGATGATGGCAACCAACAATGTATTGTCTCCAGCCAATGGTGAGCCAATTATTGTACCAACTCAAGATGTTGTTTTGGGCTTGTATTACCTGACGCGCGAAAAAATTAACGATAAGGGTGAAGGCATGGTTTTTGCCGATACTTCAGAAGCATTAAGAGCTTATCGTAATGGTGTAGCAGGTTTGCATGCCAAAGTTAAGGTTAGAATGACTCAGGTCGAAGTTGATGAAGAAGGTTTGACAACAGAATCGACAGGTCTGGTTGAAACAACAATTGGCCGAGCGCTACTTTATGAAATTGTCCCAAAAGGATTACCTTTCTTATTAGTTAACCAAAAAATGACCAAGAAAGTAATTTCTAACTTGGTAAATCAGGCATATCGTCGTCTTGGTTTGAAGGAGACGGTAATTTTTGCTGACCATTTGATGTACACAGGTTTCCACTATGCAACCATTTCAGGTGCGTCAGTTGGTATTGATGATATGGTTATTCCTGATGAAAAAGGTCCAATTTTAGATATAGCTGAACAGGAAGTCAGAGAGATTGAAGAGCAGTATGCGTCAGGTTTGGTAACACATGGCGAAAGATACAACAAAGTTATTGATATCTGGTCACACACTAATGAACAAGTAGCCAAAGCAATGATGGATAATCTCAGTCATGAAGATGTAGTGGATGCTGAAAATAACACGGTTAGACAAGAATCATTTAACTCTATCTATATGATGGCTGACTCGGGTGCGAGAGGTAGTGCAGCTCAGATCAGACAGTTGGCTGGTATGCGTGGATTGATGGCAAAACCTGATGGTTCGATTATTGAAAGTCCGATTAAAGCGAATTTCCGTGAAGGTTTAAGTGTATTGGAATACTTTATTTCAACTCATGGTGCGCGTAAAGGTTTGGCAGATACCGCTTTGAAAACAGCTAACTCGGGTTATTTGACTCGACGTTTGGTTGATGTTGCTCAGGATCTGGTTGTTACAGAAATTGACTGTGGTACAGATAAAGGCTTGTTGATGACGCCATTGATAGAAGGCGGAGATGTTGTTGAGCCATTAAGAGAGCGTGTTTTAGGACGTGTTAATGCTGATCACATTTACAAGCCAGGCACTGATGACATCATTTGTGAAGCTGGTACTCTACTGGATGAAAAGTGGGTAGAAGTGCTTGAAGAAAATGGTGTGGATCAAGTGATTGTTCGTTCCGGAATTTCTTGCGAAACCAGAAACGGTATCTGTTCACAATGTTATGGTCGTGATTTGGCCAGAGGGCACAGAATTAATGTTGGAGAGTCGGTTGGTGTAATTGCTGCACAGTCCATTGGAGAGCCAGGTACACAGTTGACAATGCGTACTTTCCATATTGGTGGTGCTGCTTCCCGTCAAAGTGCTGACAACAACGTACAAATTAAAAACAATGGTCGAATCAAGTTACATAATTCGAAATTTGTAACTCGTGAAGATGGAAAACTGGTTATTGTTTCTCGCTCAACTGAATTGACATTGTTAGATGAATTTGGACGTGAAAGAGAAAGATATAAAATTCCTTATGGTTCAGTGCTTGAATATAAGGATGGAGATGCTGTCAAAGGTGGTGATATTGTTGCCAACTGGGACCCGCATACTCACCCAATCATTACTGAACTTGCAGGTAAAATTAAATTGGTTGATTTGATTGAAGGTGTAAACATGAGCCGTCAAACAGATGAATTAACCGGATTAAGTTCAACGGTAATTACTGAATCAAAACGTGGCGGAACCAAGTCAAATGACTTGAGACCAATGATCAAGTTATTTGATAAGAAAGGTAAGGAATTGATGATACCTGGCACAAAAATGCCGGCACAATATATCTTGCCTGTTAACGCCATTGTTAATATAGAAGATGGCAGTGAAGTTGGTGTGGGTACAGCAATTGCCCGTATTCCTCAGGAAGGTTCAAAAACTGGTGATATCACAGGTGGTTTGCCAAGAGTTGCAGACTTGTTTGAAGCGAGAAAGCCAAAAGAACCGGCAATTCTGGCTGAGATTTCAGGAACGGTTAGCTTTGGTAAAGAAACCAAAGGTAAACGCCGCTTGGTTATCACGCCAACTGAGGGTGATACTTATGAAGAATTGATTCATAAGTGGAGACATCTGAATGTATTTGAAGGTGAAAAAGTTGAAAAAGGCGAAGTTGTTTCCGATGGTGCAGATAACCCACATGACATTCTTCGCCTGAAAGGTGTAAGTGCTTTAGCTAACTATATTGTTAATGAAGTTCAGGAT
>JAOUOC010000005.1 GCA_029880585.1 Gammaproteobacteria bacterium | reverse complement strand
TTCTGATTTGATTATTCTTTGTACATCATTTTTGTACCAGTTATTAACAATTTATCAGGAAATTGAAATGAAATTTGTTTTATTCGTTTTGGCGATCACAGGTTTTTCGTCAGCTGTTAGCGCAGCAAAAGTAAATGGTCATGTTAAAAATCAGGCAGGGGAAAATCTTGCTCATATTCGCATTCTAATCACAGATACTAATCAGGAAGTTATCACTGATGAAAATGGATATTTTGAAGTGCAATTGGATGCAGGGCACTACACACTCGATGTTAAAGGTGGAGCATCAGCTCATTTTCATCAGGAAATACAGGTTGGTGAGGAAGATCAGGTAATCGTCTTAACATTAGAAGAAGAAAAAGAAAGAAAAATGGTAATACGAGCTAATCCTCTCGAGCATACAGCAGTTGATATGCCAAATCCCATTGTTTTAATCTCGGATGATGAAATGACGTTAAAACGTTCTACCACTCTGGGAGATGTATTACATGATGAACCTGGTTTGAGTGTCTCATCATTTGGCCCAGCTGTTTCTCGTCCAGTGATCAGGGGGTTGTCCGGTAGTCGTGTTATGATTACCAATAACCAAATGAGCGTTCAGGATGCATCCACAGCTAGCCCTGATCATGATGTTGGTGTTGAGCCACTGTTGGCTAATAGTATTGAGATTATTAAAGGTCCTGCTACATTACTGTATGGTAGTGGTGCAATTGCCGGTGTAGTTAATATTACCGACAAGAAGATTTTTGCTGAAAATCAGGACGCTATATCTGGCGGAGTTGAACTCAGAATAGGTGATTCAGCAACAGGTGAAAAAACAGGGGTTTTTGCATTAGACCTTGGCAATAATAATAGCAATTGGCATTTTGATGGTTTTTATAGCAAGTCAGATGAGATAGCCATTCCATCTGCAGCTGAATCTGTTACTTTACAAAAACTGGAAGCTGTTGAAAATCAGGTGCCTTATGTTCCGGAAGAAGTAGAAGGTGAATTGCATCAAAGTGACTATCAAACACAAGGTGGTTCCATTGGTTACACGAAATTATTAAACGATGGATATGTCGGATTATCAATAAATCATAATAATAAGGAATATGGCGTACCTGGCCATGCTCATGAAGTAGATCCCTTAATTGCAGAAGCCGGGGTCAGAGTTGATATGGAACAGACCCGTTATGATATCCAATCCGGTTTTGAAAATATAAATGATTTTATTAATAAACTGTTTATTGGTGTTGGCTATACAGATTATTATCATGTTGAAGTTGAAGATGGTATTCCGGGTACAGAGTTTGAAAATAAGGCCTGGGAATTAAGAGGATATATCAAGCAAGGATCGTCAGAAACCTGGGAAGGTGTTATTGGATGGCAATCAGGTCAAAGAGATTTTTCTGCCATAGGTGATGAATCATTTGTTCCTCCTTCTACAACCAAAACATCAGCAATATTCTGGATAGAAGAAAAAAGATTAGGACATCATAAGTTTGAAATTGGAAGTCGATATGAGTCACAAAAAATAGAGGTGTTAGGAGGGGCTGATTATAATGATAGTGCATTCAGTTTTTCTACCGGCTTTGTTTATACAACTGAAAATGAAAGTCGATTGGCATTTAATTTTTCACACGCAAGTCGCTTTCCTTCAGTTGAAAATCTTTATTCTTATGGGCCACATGCCACAACGCAAACTTTTGAGATTGGCAATGCCAGTTTAAAAGAAGAAACAGCAAATAATGTTGATTTTAGCTACCGCTTCGACAATTCGTATTTAACTGGTGAAATTAATTTTTATTTCAATCATTTTGATGATTTTATTTTTGCTGCAAACAAAGATGCTACGTCTGCCTGTGTAACGGCTGATGCGGCAGCAGATGCTTTGCTAGAAGGCTTGCAGTTAGTCTGTTATGAGCAACAGCATGCAGATTTTAAAGGTGTTGAACTAAAAATGGAAATGCCCATTAGCAAACAGGCTGATTATGAAATAAGTCTGGAAATTATTGCTGATGTTGTAAAAGCAGAATTTGAAGATGGACAAAATGTGCCACGTATACCGCCAGTTAAAACGGGCGCTTTAATCAACTATATCAGTGGTGATTTGGGTATTAATTTTTCATGGTTATCTTATAGATCTCAAAATAATTTGTATGAGAATGAATTGCCTACAAATGGATTTGAAATGGTAGGAATAGACGCAACTTATCGTATGCAACTGGATCAAGAAGAACTGTTCATATTTGTTAAAGGTAATAATTTGCTAGATGAAGAAGCGCGTGACCATAGTTCTTTCCTAAAAGATCTGGCGCCCAGAACTGGTAGAAATATTACTTTGGGTATGCGCTACATATTCTGAATATTTTCTTGTATGACCTGGCCACCTGAGGGTGGCTTTTTATTTATTGTTGTAAAATATCTCAAAATATTGATAATAGGAGTGGCTGTATATTATTTAAACAGTAAAAGACTGTCATTTGCAGTTGATAAGCAGTATTTCGTCATAATGATTGTTTATTTACGATAACAAGGAGACAAAAAACAATGAACGAACAAGCAAAAATGAAGTACTTGCAAATTGCACTTAAATTATTCGCAGTGATATTTATTTTTGGTATTTATCCTATGATGATGTGGGTGTGGCCGGATGGTTGGAGTTGGACACCTAGTCAGCCCGAATATGAACAAATGATTGTGGGAGTTTATGCAACATTAGGTGTATTCTTATGGATGGCATCAGCTGAACCGATGAAGCATGTTAGCTTAATTAACTTTACTATTTGGTCCAGTATTGTCCATGCCGGTATTATGTTGATTCAGGCAATTAATGATGAAACTGAACATGCAAATATGATGGGCGATATTCCTGCCTTATTTTTAGTCGCTTTTGTTTTGTGGTATTTAATGCCCAAAAATACTTAAATACAAATAATATTACTGGAAAAGGCCATTATCGGCCTTTTCGTTTTTTTAATTTATTTGGTAATGATTTTCTTGCCAGTTTCAGCAATATCATCCGAGTCTACTGGTTCAGGGATCTTGATGCCTTTTTTGAAAGCAGGGCGCTGGTACAAATTATTTACCCAGCGATTTAAATGCTCATATTTTTTATAATCTATACCAGACCAACTGGCAGTTCTTACCCAGCACCAGTTGGCTATGTCAGCTATTGACAAATCATGCGCCAGATATTCAACCTGTGAGAGGCGACTATCAAGCACTGAAAATAACCTGTCTGCTTCATGTTGATATCTATCAATGGCGGCAGGAATTTTTTCAGGAAAATATCGATAAAAAACATTACATTGCCCCATCATGGGGCCAATGCCGCTCACATTAAACATTAACCATTGTATCGTTTCCTGCCGTTTAACTGGCTCTCTGGAAATTAATTTCCCAGTTTTTTCTGCCAGATAAAGCATAATTGCACCTGATTCAAATATCACCAAATCATTGTTACTTTTGTCAATGATAACCGGAATACGTCCGTTGGGGTTCAGATTAAGAAATGAATCAGTTTTCTGCTCGCCTTTAAGCAGATTAACTGGTTTGATTTGATAATCTATCCCTAACTCTTCCAAAAGCACACTGATTTTATGTCCATTTGGAGTGGAGGCTGTATAAAGTTCTATCATATATTTATTACATCTATAATATCAGCTGTTGTTTTATTATTAGATTGATTGTCAGAAGCCATAAATGTTACATCATCAAAAAGTAATTCACTTTCTTTATCGAATAGCCGTTGTTTATCAATTTCCTTGAAAGGAAAAATTGAGTGATCCATCAAGTGTGAGGGAGCAATATTGCTTATCGCGCTGAAAATATTTTCAATTCTGCCAGGAAATTGTTTATTCCATTCTGACAATAATTGTTTGATTTGCTTTCTTTGCAGGTTTTCCTGTGAACCGCAAAGATTGCAAGGAATGATAGGGAATTCTTTTAATTGTGCAAATCTGGCAATATCTTTTTCCTTACAATAGGCCAGTGGACGAATAACGGTGTTTTTACCATCATCACTAAGTAATTTAGGTGGCATAGCTTTCATCTTACCGCCAAAAAACATATTCAGAAACAAAGTTTCGATTATGTCTTCGCGATGATGGCCCAAGGCAATTTTATTAATTCTGTTTTCCTGAGCCCAGGAATAAATGATTCCACGTCTTAGCCTTGAACATAAAGCACAGGTGGTTTTACCTTCTGGCACCTTCTCTTTAACAATACTAAAAGTATCTTCTTCAATAATGTGAAAAGGAATACCTAGTGATTTTAAATAGTTTGGTAACACTTCCTCAGGAAAGCCAGGCTGCTTTTGATCGAGATTAACTGCAATTAATTCAAAATGTATTGGCGCACTTTTTTGCAAATTAAGTAAAATTTCCAACATGGTATAACTGTCTTTACCACCGGATAAGCAAACCATTACTCGGTCACCATTTTCAATCATATTGTAATCTTCGATGGCTTTGCCTACATTACGGCGTAATCTTTTTTGCAGTTTATTAAAGTCGACTTTAAGCTTTTTATCACTAGAGTCATTAAGAGCTGACATATTCATAGATAATTCTTTTGGGATAACAAAATTTAATACAACATTCGCATTATAACCAAACTGTGAAAATATAAATACAAGCTTTAAGTTATCTTCCTTATAGAGTAGATAATTATTGAACAATAAAAGTCTTTTATTGTAGTACTGAATCACTCATTTGAATTGATTTTGGCGCAAATATTTAGAGCCAATTTGTTCATAATTCAAACTGTGAACTGCTTAACAGTTTGAATGTAGTGGGGTTTTAATATTTTAATGCTTTTAGGAACAATAAAAATGTAGACTGTCAACAAAAATCCACAGTTTTTTTAAATTATTTTTTTGCGCTCTGCACAAAAAAAATACAATACCTGTAAGTTACTGATTTTAATAATCAAAGCTGTAACCTTTTGATTTTAAAGGAAAAAAAAGGCGCTGTACAAAAAATAGTCAATCTATCTCGAGGTTAGTAAAATTGCGGGATTGCGACTGTTTTGAAATTCTTTTCCCCAAAGTTATCCACAGGATTTGTGGAATACTTTTCGCAACAAAATGGGCAAAATAAAACCAAGTATTTTAGTCAAATAATTTATTTTGTTTTGATTGTTTTATAAGTATTTGATATTTAGATTAATTGATTTTTTTACAAGCGGAAATTGTATAATTTGAGCCCTGTTTAATTTTGTCATAATTACCAAAAATCTCATTAAAAACGCGTTTGCAAAAATGTCTTAACCCATTTACGGTTACAACAACAAATTGTCCATTCTCTTTTAAATGGTGGAAGGCATCATAAATAAAGAGATATAACATTTCGTTTCCAACTTTGGCTGGGATGTTAGAGACAATTAAATCAAACTTTTCATCTTTCAATTCCGAAAAACCATTGCTTAGTTTTGCGGTAGCATTATTGATATTGTTGTGTTGAATATTATTCTTGCAGTGTTCAATTGCTACAAAATCCTTATCAAGCATCACAACTTTGCCATTGCACGCTTTTTTTGCCATCCATAATCCGATAGCGCCATAGCCACATCCCAAATCCAGGCAATCATAATTATCTTCAATTTTTAAATGCCTTAACAGTAAACGCGTTCCTTCATCAATTTCTTTTGGTGAAAATATTCCAAAGCTGGTTTCAAATCGCAGATGGATATCTTCAAGCTGCGCCTCAAAACGAATAGGTTGTCTTATTTTTATAGCTGAAGGGTGAGAAGAAGGTGGCATGTTAATTCCTGTAATTACCTTTAAATTGGATAGCTTCAATCTAATGATTTTGCATTTACTATTTTAAGATTGCGGTACTTTTAGCATTATATGATAAAATAAAAGTATCAACTAATTGTTTTATGTAAAGTCGAGCAACGCAGTGTACAGAATTATCTTTTTCAACAATGGTAAAACCTATGAGATTTATGCAAGAAAGGTAAATCAGTTGCAACTGTACGGCTTTATAGAAGTTGAGCAAATTGTGTTTAACGAGCGAACCAGTCTTGTTGTGGATCCGTCTGAAGAGAAATTAAAGACTGAATTTGAAGGCGTATTGAAAACCAATATTCCAATGCACTCTGTTATCAGAATTGATGAAGTTGAAAAACAGGGTACGGCTAAAATTGCTGAAGCCAAAGGAGATGTTGTAACACCTTTTCGAGCAGTACCGATGACTGATAAGCCAAAAACTTAAATTTCTAATACATTTATTACAAAAACAGAATTAAACATTCAATGAACATATCTGACAATACTGGTAACAATAATCCACTTGGCCAAAAAGTAGAATATATTGATAACTATCAACCTGATTTGTTGTTTGCTATTAGCAGGCAGGACAAACGCGATGAGATTGGTTATCTACATACCTCCGGATTAAGTGGTGCGGATATCTGGAATGCCTATGAATTAAGTTGGCTTAATCAATCAGGTTTACCACAAGTCGCAATTGGTCAAATTATCATTCCGGCAACCAGTCCTAACTTAATAGAATCAAAATCACTCAAGTTGTATTTCAATTCATTTAATCAGTCTAAATTTACAGGCTGGGAGGAAGTCAAAAATACGATTAGCAAGGATTTAACTCATTGTGCAGGTGAATCAGTTTCAGTTGATTTGTTTGCTGTTTATTCTGATATTCATAATATTAATTCAATACCTGAACAGGATGGTTACCCTGCAATTTGTATTGATGAGCAACTGGTAGAAATTGATATCTATGATTATTCTCCTGATTTTTTAATAACTGATTCAAATCAAAATAAATCAGAAACGCTATGCAGCCATTTACTTAAAAGTAACTGTTTAATTACCCACCAACCCGACTGGGGAAGTGTTTATATCCGTTATTCAGGGAAATCCATAGAAAAAGAAGGCCTACTAAAATACATTGTATCTTTCAGAAATCACAATGAATTTCATGAACAATGTGTTGAGAGAATATTCAACGACATTATGCATTATTGCCAACCGGACAAGTTAACGGTTTATGCAAGATATACAAGAAGAGGTGGGCTTGATATTAATCCCTGGCGTAGCAATTTTGAGCAAAATATGGCAAATTTTCGTTTATCCAGACAATAATTAAAGGCATCATTTGACGACATCAAAAAAAATCAATCCTCAGGATGAACAGCATATCACCCGATTTGTTGATAGCCTTTGGATGCATGATGGTCTAAGTCAGCATACCCTTGATAGTTATCGAATTGATTTGACTCTTTTTGCCAACTGGCTTTTTCCTCAATCTATTAATCTGCTAAAGGTTAGCGATGAGACAGTACAGCTTTATCTATCACATCGGTATCAACAAAAGTATTCTGCACGTTCTACTGCAAGGTTATTATCCTGTTTACGAAGATTCTACCAATATGCTATTGAGTTGGCTTTGATTGATTATGATCCGTTAGCCAAAATCAAATCACCCAAGTTAACGCGCTCTTTACCACATTCCCTGTCAGAAGAGGATGTTGAATTACTTTTGTCAGCGCCTGATCTGGAAGATCCTTTAGGTTGTCGTGATCAGGCTATGATTGAATTAATGTATGCCAGTGGCCTTCGTGTGAGTGAATTGGTTGCGTTGGAATTTACTCAAATCAGCATGAATCAGGGCGTTGTTAAAATTATTGGTAAGGGGAACAAGGAAAGATTAGTCCCGTTTGGCGAAATGGCGCAATCTTCAATTGAGCAATATTTGAAATCTTCACGCTCAATATTATTGGGAAGCAAACAAAGCGATCATGTGTTTTTATCAAGAAGAGGGCAGTCAATGACACGACAAACCTTTTGGCATAGAATTAAATTTCAGGCTAAAGTTGCTGGCATAAAAAAGCACCTTTCTCCACATACCTTGCGTCATGCTTTTGCGACCCATTTATTGGGTCATGGTGCTGATTTGAGAACGCTTCAGCTTCTATTAGGGCATTCTGATTTATCGACAACTCAAATTTATACCCACATTGCCAAAGAAAGGTTACAACAGCTTCATGCAGCTCATCATCCTAGAGGGTGATGTCCGGGATTTTACTTCTACCGAATATGCCAGTTTTGATGCCTTTTGGAAATTCTTTTGGTTTAAAATTGATATCATGTGTTATTATTTCTTTTCTGCAATTTAGATTAATTTTTTAAGTGAGTAATATGAAAGTTTCCAGATTAATTGGGGTTCTTGTTTCTTTAGGACTTGTTGCTTCAATAGTTTTTTTAGCCAATTATCAAAGAGAGCAATTACAACAATCAAACGATGTAAAAATGATTTCTTCAAATCAATACCATCAAGACACATCAATTAATACGTTATCTCCGGCTATTATCAAGCATTTGCTTGAACAAAAGTTTACAGGCATAGCCATCGATAATGTTGAATTAAGTCCTTTATCAAGCTTTTATCAGGTATTTTACAGTGGTGAAGTGCTCTATATCAGCACCAATGGCAAGCATGTTTTTTCGGGTAGCTTAATTGATATTTCAGGTTCAGAGCCTGTTAATTACACGGCTGTTGCCAAACAAATGCAAGACGCATTAAAAGCGCCGGAAAGAAAAGCAGCCATTGATGATATTGATGAATCTGAAATGATTATTTTTAAATCCAAACAGGAAAAGTTTGTTGTTACAATATTTACAGATGTCGATTGTGCCTACTGCCGTCGTTTACATCGAGAAATGCCTTTACTGAATGATTTGGGGGTCACGGTAAGGTATCTTGCATATCCCAGAGCCGGTGTTGGCTCCGGTTCATACAACAATATGGTTTCTATCTGGTGTTCTGAAGACCGTCAGACAGCTATGACTATGGCGAAAAATCAGCAAACATTTGGCAATAAAAAGTGCGAAGCACCTGTGAGTAATCATTTAGAGTTAACCAGAAAGATGGATTTGAATGGCACTCCTGCGATTATTTTGGCAGATGGAGAATTGATCGCCGGTTATATGCCTGCTGAAGATTTTGTAAAATATTTAAACGAAAAAGAAGCTCGAGAATAATTCATTTGTTCGAGACATTGACCCATTTTATAATCTTCCCTTGAGCTTGAATTTCAATCTCAGGGGAATAGCAGGGCAACAACCTTTCTTTGTTCATAGCTGAGAACCTGATAAGTGTGGCATGCCTGCCTTGTTGCCATAATTTCAAGTGCTATACCGGCCTTTATAAAAGCTTGCATGGCTGAGACAGGCATTAATTGATGTTTATCGCCTGTACCAATAATTAAAATATCCAATTCATCAGAAAATTCTTGTACTGTTTCAAGTAATTGAGCGCTATCCAGATTGTTAAATCTATCCGCCTGTAAAAAATTTTCTATCTTGCTGTTGTTTAATAGAATAGGGGTGCTGTAACTCTGGTTGTTGACATTAATTTCGCCAGATTGATAACTTTTAATGTTATTGATTTTTGGATTGATTTCTTTTTGCAGTTGCATGATGTTCTCTTGGGATTGCTATATGGAAATCGTCTGTAAAGTATAACGGTTTTGTTGTGATGTGGGAATGGTGAATGTTTTAGCCGTTTATCCATAAGAGTGATTATCTTAAAGATAAAACTAATTACTTGAGAGGTCAGTCATTATTCGTGTAGGATATCTTACATATGTGGACTGTCCGATTTCTAGAGTTCTGGTTAAAAGAGGAATGCTATGCAAGTTTCTGAAAATATACTGTTTTATCCAATGTTTGCACATGTTGTGTTGACGGGACTTTTATATGTTCTACTGACAATTGTCAGAGCACCAAGTGTTTGGGGAATTGGTAGTTCAAAAGATGGTTCAAACCCGATGGCTCATATTGAGCCAAAAATTAGTGCAAATTTATCAAATCAATTTGAATGGCCTTTGTTCTTCTATGTGATCTGCCTGATTCTAATGCTTGATGGCAATGAAATATCTACCAGAGCTATATTTCTGGCATGGCTATTTATTTTTGGTCGTATAATCCACAGTACAGTTCATATTTTTACCAATAATATTCGACTTAGAGGGGTGGTGTTTACACTTAATTTTTTAGCTGTATTATTTATGTGGTTTAATTATTTTTTCGAATAATTATTACCCAACTTTTTTATGATCAGCCAGAAAACAGATGTTTCTGCCTGAGTTTTTAGCCTTATACAAGGCATCATCAGCTCTCTTGACCCAATCTTTACTTGATTCTTTATTAATCAACTCAGCAACTCCCAATGAAATGGTGACGTTTAGGTCTGCTATATGGTTGTTTTCTACCAATTCCCGTATTTGTTCAGCAACTATTTGAGCATGACGTAATTCTGTATAAGGCATTACAATGACAAATTCCTCACCACCATATCGGTATAGGCCATCACTATTACGGATCCTTTTCGAGATGATTTTGGTTAATTGAATTAAAATGTTGTCGCCAACTTGATGACCATAAGTATCATTTATAGATTTAAATCTGTCGATATCCAAAATAATCAAACAGGAGTTGATGTCTGAAATTTTGTGTATGTTGCGTATTTCATCTAATTTATATTCAAGCGCTCTTCTATTGCCTATATTGGTCAATGGATCGGTTAAGCTTATACTGACGAGTTTATCCTGTTGTTTGAGCGATTGTTTGGCAAAGATATAACAAAAGAAAATTGTAATGAACAAGGTTATTGAAAAAGATATTAACTGAAAAATGTTCATTGTTGGGTAAACAATTGGTATCAGAATAAACAAGTATGCTGCTGTTAATTTGAGAGCAGTTTTGGGTGAAACGACATAAAATAGACTGATCAAAGCTGGGTAAGCCCATAAAATTTGATCGCGTCCTTTAAGATAAATAGTGGTCATAACAGCAGAAAGTATAATCAATGAAAATACTACCCTTGCAATGTCTATTCGTTTTGTAAAATGAATATACATGCCAAGCAATAGCATGGTAATACATAAAACTGCATCAAATATGGCGATTGTCCATTCATTATTTAAAGCTCGGATCACCGCAAATGGTGCGACGGCAAGAACGAAAGCAATGCAAATTGAAAGTGTGACAATTTCTTCTTTTGACTTTTCGGTCATTGTCATTCACTACACCTCAAAAGTGACTTGTTAAGCAAGTATAGAACAGAATTCATAAAACTCTATATTTTGTATGGGTATTACAAAATTTAAGTCAAAAAATCTTAATTAATTGAGTAATCGAATTATTTGTCTATAATGCCTGTCTGAGTAAATTATTAAAAAATAACAAAATATAACTTTTAAGATTGGGATCTACAGGCAAACCTTGTGAAACCGGCGAATATAGACACTCCACTTAACGTAAACGATAACCGTTTTGAACGGTGGTCTGCTGCTGTATTGGCAGCAAATCCCAAATTCGATTCAGGACAGTGGGATAAAATGGCGAATCTGCTTGCTGAAATCCCCAATCAATATGGTCAGCAAGTATCCATCGCCTACAAGCAGGCATTTGAGATTGTAAACATCTTATCCGATCTTCGTGTCAGTGGTTCAACCTTGATAGCTTCAATACTTTTTACCTTTATTGATAAAAAACTACTGAGTAAGGATGCTATTAAAGAGCATTGCAGTGAAAAAGTTTATAAACGTATTGAAGGTATTGAAACCATGAATGCCATACGTTCCTTGCAAGCAGACTTTGATGAAATACAAGATTCCAGCCATATTGATAATCTCAGAAAAATGCTTTTGGCTATGGTTGATGACGTCAAGGTGGTTTTGATTAAGCTGGCTGAAAGTATGTACCTTTTAAGACAGGCTGCTTATCACGACGTTGGTGATGCAAGGCAAATTGCGAATGAAGTCAGGGATGTTTATGCACCACTAGCCAATCGTTTGGGTGTTGGTCAGCTCAAATGGGAGATGGAAGATCTGGCCTTTAGAATCTTGCAGAATGATGATTATAAGTCGATTGCTAAAAATCTGGATGAAAAGCGTACCGCGAGAGAAACCTATATCAATAATGTGTTGAGTATTTTAAAAGAATCAATGACTTCTATTGGTGTTAAAGCAAATCTCGAAGGTCGTGCAAAACATATTTTTAGTATTTGGAAGAAGATGCAGCGCAAGCAGGTAGGCTTTGAAGAAATTTACGATATGCGAGCTGTTAGAATATTGGTAGATGAGCTTCAGGACTGTTACTCAGCATTAGGTGTTGTGCATGGTTTATGGAAACATATACCAAAAGAGTTTGATGACTATATCGCTACGCCGAAGGAAAATGGTTATCGTTCTTTGCATACTGCAGTAATAGGTCCTGAAGGTAAAACTCTGGAAATTCAAATTCGTACCTACCAAATGCATCAGGAATCGGAATTAGGTGTTGCAGCGCATTGGCGCTATAAGGAAGGTAAAGCTGTTCATGATGGATATGAGGAGAAAATTGCCTGGTTAAGACAGCTTCTGGAATGGCAGGAAGAGGTAACTGAATCTGTTGATCTTATTGAGGAGTTTAAAAATCAGGTAATCGAAGATCGTATCTACGTTTTTACACCACAAGGAAAACTTATTGATTTACCACAAGGCTCTACAGCTATTGATTTTGCTTATCGCGTTCATACAGAAGTAGGACATCGATGCCGTGGCGCCAAGGTTAACGGCAGAATAATTCCGCTAACACAAGCGTTACAGACCGGCCAGAAAGTTGAAATTATGACTGGCAAGGAAAGTTCACCAAGTCGAGACTGGTTAAGCGAACATCATGGTTATATTCGTTCTTCTCGTACCAGGCATAAAATCAGCCAGTGGTTTAGACGTCAGGATAAGGACAAAAATATTGCAGCTGGTAAGCAAATACTGGAAAAGGAACTCAGTCGACAAAGTCTTCTATTTTCAGACTATCTTAAATTAGCAAAAAAACTGAACTACAACTCAGCAGATGAGTTATACGCAGGGATTGGTATCGGCGATCAAGGTTTGAACTATATTGTTAATCTGATCCGTCAGTTTGACGAAGATGCAAAAGATAAAATCGACCGTAATACGGTAATAAAAAAACAACCTAATGTTGGAAGACGCAGTTCCTCCAGTGATATTTTGGTCGAAGGTGTCGGAAACTTGTTAACTAAAGTTGCAGGTTGCTGCAAACCGGTTCCAGGAGAGTCAATTGAAGGTTATGTCACACAGGGGCGAGGCATAGTAGTTCACAGAACTGATTGCCATTATTTGAAACAGGCAAAGCAAAATTCTCCGCAAAATGTACTTGAAGCTGAGTGGACAGATTCTCTCAATTCCAATTATATTATTGATTTAAGTGTGAGAGCGTATGATCGCAAAGGTTTATTGGGTGATATTACAGCTGTTTTATCTGAAGAAAAGGTGAATGTCACTTCATTGAACACACAAGTTAACCGCAAAAATATGACGGTGCAAATTTATCTACAGCTTGAAGTGCCTGGTTCTGAAAAGATATCTCGAGTGATGAGTAGAATAGAAAGATTGAACAATATTATTTCAGTAATGAGAAAATAGTTTAATCAAACAAATTATAAAAAGGGATAGTTCGATCATGATGGCTGATGACAAGAATAAATTACTCTGCGACATCAATAATCAAAAAGGTATTTATAAGTTATTGGCAATTATGCAGTCTCTCAGAGCACCTGATGGTGGTTGTCCGTGGGATCTGAAGCAAAACTATCAGTCAATTTTGCCCTATACCATAGAAGAAGTTTACGAAGTGGCAGAAGCCATTGAATCAGGAGATTTTGATAGTTTAAAAGAAGAATTGGGTGATTTGTTGTTTCAGGTGGTCTTTTATGCGCAATTAGGCAAGGAAGATGGTTTGTTTGATTTTGATCGGATTGTTGAAAATATCAATGAAAAATTAATTAGCAGGCATCCTCATGTTTTTTCAAGTCAGAATGATTTATCTGATAGTGAAATTAAAAATGCCTGGGAAGAGCTAAAAGTTGAGGAGAGAAAGTCAAAAGGCAAATCTGGTACGCTTGATGATATTCCCAAGGCACTACCCGAATTGAAAAGGGCTCAAAAAATACAAAAGCGGGTAGCAAAAATTGGTTTTGATTGGGAACATGTTAATCAGGTTTGGGATAAAATATTTGAAGAATGTGATGAGGTTAAAACTGCTGAAACTGATGCGCAACAAGAAGAAGAACTCGGTGATTTGCTGTTTGCAGTAGTTAATTTGACAAGACATTATGGCTTTGATGCAGAGATAGCATTACGAAAGGCCAATCAAAAGTTTTCCAATAGATTTAATAAACTTGAATCAAAAGCTGAAAAGCAGTTGCATGAGTATTCATTGGAAGAACTAGAAGTGATGTGGCAGGGAGTAAAGAGGAGCTAAGAACTAAGAGCTTAGAGATTAAAGATTAAAACTTGCAAAAGGAAAACATGAAAAAAATTCAAATTGTAATAATATTCCTTTTTATAGGGTTGATGGGCTGTTCAAGCAAGCCTGATGTTATTCATTATAATGCAAGCTATTCAGCTTCTGGCGATAATCTTGTTTATGTAATAAATCACGGTTGGCATACCGGATTTGTTATTCCTTCCACAGTGCTGTATCAAAAATTACCTGAATTAAAAAATAGATTTGGGAATACGCCTTATCTGGAGATTGGTTGGGGTGATAAAGGATTTTATCAGGCAAAAGAAATTACTACAGGATTGACCTTAAGAGCGATATTTTGGCCAACCGAATCAGTTATGCACGTGGTTTCTGTGTCAGAGGATATAGAAAAGGCATTTCTACAAAGCGATACTGCGGTTTTGTATTTGACCGATAATGAGCTAAATGCACTGGCTTTATTTATTTCAGGGAGTTTTTATTTTGATAAACAAAAAAATATCGTCAAACTCAAGCGAGGTCTTTATGGGAATAGTCAGTTTTATCAGGCTGTTGGCGATTATTATATGTTTAATACCTGTAATAAATGGACTGCTAAAGGTTTAAAAAGTTTTGGGATGGATATCATGACGACCTTCAAACTATCGGCCAGCAGTATTATGGAATATTTAAAGGATTATAAAAAAGACATAGCAGAAGAACCATCCGAAAAAGTTTTTCATTAATTATTTTAAATACGCATAACTCTTATCGCAAAATGCTAATATAAATGGTGCTTCGAGAAATTATTTTTGTTACAATGTCTTCCCGTCCAAAGTGAAGCTTTTGTTGTCGCAATTCACTGTTTTAAATCTGAATAAATGATGTTCCCGACTTGATTGAGATAGCTTGTCTTTCATGTTAGTAATTCATTTTTTTCTGCGACATGCGAGGTTGTCAATTTGAATTGAACAGCAACTATTTGCCAATGCAACCAGTTGCTTTATTTGAAATTTATTCTTGCCGGGCAGGGCATGTGTTATGACTAAATTTATTTTCGTGACGGGTGGTGTAGTTTCATCATTAGGCAAGGGCATAGCGGCGGCATCTTCAGCTGCACTTCTTGAATCCAGAGGTCTAAAAGTCACTTTATTGAAACTGGATCCTTATATCAATGTGGATCCGGGAACCATGAGTCCTTTTCAACATGGTGAAGTCTTTGTTACAGATGATGGTGCAGAAACTGATCTGGATTTGGGGCATTATGAAAGGTTCGTCCGAACCAAAATGAATCAGTCTAACAACTTTACTACTGGTAGAGTTTATGCTGATGTTCTAAAGAAAGAGCGCAAAGGCGAATATCTTGGAAGAACTGTTCAGGTTATTCCTCATATTACTGACGAGATTAAAAACAAAATTATCAAAGGCGCTGGTGACGCTGATATTGCCATGGTCGAGATTGGAGGTACGGTTGGTGATATCGAGTCTTTACCATTTCTCGAAGCAATCCGCCAATTGGGTTATGAATTAGGTAAGGAAAGAGCCTTGTTTATGCATTTGACTCTGTTGCCTTATATCTCTGTTGCCGGCGAATTAAAAACCAAACCAACCCAGCATTCTGTTAAGGAATTGCGTTCTATAGGGATTCAACCAGATATTCTCATTTGTCGTTCTGACAGAATTTTACCAGCTTCTGAAAAAGCCAAAATTGCGCTTTTTACCAATGTTGAAGAGAAGGCTGTTATTTCATTAAAAGATGTAGATAGTATCTATAAAATCCCTTCCATATTAAATGCGCAAGGCGTAGAAAAAATTATCAGTGAGCGTTTTAATCTTCCTGAGCAGCCAGTTGATTTGTCTGAATGGGAACAAGTGCTTTATGCAGAAGCGAATCCTAATGGCGAAGTAACTATTGCCATGGTTGGTAAATATATGGATTTAACCGAAGCCTACAAGTCTCTGATTGAATCGCTAAAACATGCGGGCTTGCAAAATCGTTTAAGTGTGAACATAGATTATATTGATGCTGAAGATATTGAAAAGAAAGGCATTGGACTTTTGGACAACGCTGATGCCATTTTAGTGCCAGGTGGATTTGGTGAGAGAGGGATTGAAGGAAAGATTCAAACAGTTAAATATGCCAGGGAGAATAAAATTCCTTATCTGGGGATTTGCCTGGGTATGCAGGTTGCCGTAATTGAATATGCAAGAAATTGTGCTGGCATGCAAGAAGCGAACAGCACCGAATTTGATCAAAATGCTTCAACGCCTGTTGTAGCTCTGATTACTGAATGGGTTAACAAGGATGGTAGAGTAGAACAAAGAGATGAACAATCAGATCTTGGTGGAACAATGCGTTTGGGTGCTCAACCAGCAAGTTTGAATAAAACAAGCAAATTGGCCGGAATATATCAGTCACAGAAAATTAACGAACGACATAGACATCGTTATGAAGTGAATGAAAATTATGTAAAGGAACTTGAAAAGCATGGTTTGGTTATATCAGGACGTTCAAGTTTGAATAATTTGGTAGAAACGATAGAAATTACCGATCATCCCTGGTTTATTGGTGTACAATTTCACCCTGAGTTTAATTCCACGCCCCGTGACGGGCACCCCTTGTTCAGCGCCTTTGTGTCCGCTGCGCACGAATTTAAAAAGAGTCAGGAGGCTTAGGCCATGAATATTTGCGGGTTTGAGGTCGGTATCGACAAACCTTTTTTTCTGATAGCTGGTCCTTGTGTTATCGAAAGTGAACAATTGGCTATGGATACGGCCGGATATTTGAAAGAAATAACGGAAAAATTAGGCATTAATTTTATATACAAGTCTTCATTTGATAAGGCAAATCGTTCTTCTCATCAAAGTTTTAGAGGTCCAGGTATTGAAAAGGGACTTCAGATCCTTGATAAAGTCAAAAATGACTTGCAGGTTCCAGTCTTGACCGATGTTCATGAAGACACACCGATTGATGAAGTTGCATCGGTAGTTAATGTCATGCAAACACCCGCTTTTTTGTGTCGCCAAACCAATTTTATTCAGAGAGTCTGTGAGGCAAACATTCCGGTGAACATCAAAAAAGGCCAATTTTTGGCGCCATGGGATATGGTTAATGTCGTTGAAAAAGCCCGAGCGACTGGTAATGACAAAATTATGGTTTGTGAAAGAGGTGCATCCTTCGGTTATAACAATCTTATTTCAGATATGAGAGGCTTGGCAGTAATGCGTCAAACCGGTGCGCCAGTAGTTTATGATGCAACTCATTCGGTTCAGCTGCCAGGTGGACAGGGCGCATCATCCGGTGGCCAAAGAGAGCATGTGCCGGTTTTAGCCAGAGCTGCTGTCGCAGCAGGCATTGCTGGTTTGTTCATGGAGACACATCCTGACCCGGAAAATGCAAAAAGTGATGGCCCGAATTCATGGCCAATGCACAGAATTGAAGAACTTTTGAGCACGCTTCAGGCATTGGATAAAGTGACAAAAGATAACGGCTTTATAGAAGATAATCTGTAGAGTTTTGTGATTATATTTTAAATTAGTTAAAAATATTATTATGAAGTGGGGAAGTTTTAATGAGTCAAATCGTTAATATTGTTGGCAGAGAGGTTTTGGATTCTCGTGGCAATCCAACAGTTGAAGCAGAAGTACAATTGTCCTGTGGCGCCATAGGGATTGCCTGTTCACCATCCGGTGCATCTACGGGTTCAAGAGAAGCCCTGGAATTAAGGGACGGTGATAAATCTCGCTATCTGGGTAAAGGCGTTCTCAAAGCTGTCGAACATATCAATACGGTTATTAATGATAAACTTAAAGGAATGGATCCCGATAACCAGCAGCAAATAGATCAAACCTTGCTTGATTTGGATGGCACTGAAAACAAAGAAAATTTGGGCGCTAATGCTATTTTGGCTGTTTCACTGGCTGCCTGCAAAGCAGCGGCAAATTGTAATAAGCAATCTCTTTTCAAGCAAATGGGCAGCGGTACAACCTTGCCAGTTCCTATGATGAATATTATTAACGGTGGAGCTCATGCTGATAATAATGTTGATATTCAGGAATTTATGATTTTGCCAGTGGGCGCGCCAAGCTTTTCAGAAGCGCTGAGATACGGTACTGAAATTTTTCATGCACTAAAAAAAGTTCTTAAAGACAAAGGCCTGAATACTGCTGTTGGTGATGAAGGTGGATTTGCTCCTAACCTTGATTCGAACGAAGCGGCTGTACAGGCAATTGTTGAAGCTGTTGATTTGGCAGGCTATGAGTTAGGCAAAGATATCTATCTGGGTCTTGATGTTGCCAGTTCAGAGTTTTTCAAGGATGGTAAATACCATCTGTCAGGTGAAGGCAGATCTTTGACCTCAGCTGAGTTTGCAGATTATCTGGCTGATTGGGTCGATAGATATCCAATCATCTCAATTGAAGATGGTATGGATGAAGGTGATTGGGAAGGCTGGAAGATCCTGACCGAAAAGTTAGGTGATAAAGTTCAATTAGTAGGAGATGATCTGTTTGTTACCAATACCAAAATCCTCTCAGAGGGTATCGATAAGAATATTGCAAATTCAATTTTAATAAAGGTTAATCAGATAGGTACTTTGACAGAAACCTTAAATGCGATAGACATGGCACAAAAAGCAGGCTATACCGCAGTGGTATCTCACAGAAGCGGTGAGACAGAAGACTGTACAATTGCGGATTTGGCAGTTGCCACTAATGCAGGACAAATCAAAACTGGCTCTTTGTGTAGAAGCGACAGGGTTGCAAAATACAATCAACTTTTGCGTATTGAACAGCAACTTGGTGATTTGGCAGTTTACCCCGGCAAAAAGGCGTTCAATTGTTTTTAATGACTAACAAGAGTAAGCTATAGCTCTTTAAATTTAAAATGATCAGCTGGCTCTGGATATAATATGAAAATTCTTGGTGCTATCTTCATTCTCAGCATTATTTTTATGCAATACCGTGTCTGGTGGGGAGAAGGTAGCTATCATGAAATTGATGAGCTAAAACAGAAAATAGCGCAACAACAAGAAGAGAATGACTTGCTAAAAGCGCAAAATGAAAAGCTGATCATGCAAATTAATGCACTAAGAAAAAATCCCAAAGCGTTGGAAAGTAAAGCAAGAGAAAGTGTGGGATTGGTAAAGCCCGACGAAATGTTTTACCGTGTTATACCAAGAGAATCTTCACAACAACAGAACTGAGTAGATGCAATTGAATCAGTCAGACTTATCTAAATTTGCACAATATGTTGCCATTGTACCTGCTGCCGGTTTTGGGCAACGTTTTTCAACTGACAAGCCCAAGCAATATTGTAAAATAGGTGAAGAATATATTCTTGATTTAACTTTATCCCGTTTAATTGATTCTGAAAAAATAGGGATGATCGTCTTGGTCGTTTCAGCTGATGATGAGCAATTCATTCATCTCAAACATATTAAAAATAGTAAAATCATAACTGTGGAAGGTGGCAAGGAAAGAATCAATTCTGTAGCTAATGCATTAAATTATCTGTCAGACAAAAAGCTACATCCTGATTGTGGTGTGTTAGTTCATGATGCAGCAAGACCTGTGTTGTCTTCTGAAGACTTGCTACGGCTGTTTGAAGCATTTGAAGTTAACAGGGAAGCCTGTTTACTGGTTGCTGAGATTGTTGATACATTACAACAATTAACATCAGACAATAAAATTGAACAATCTGCGGATAGAAAAAAAATTGTAAGAGCGTTAACGCCGCAAATGGCCAGCTTTAACCAACTTCAAAAGGCTATAGATAGGTCACTTGCTGAAAATAAACTTGTGACAGATGAGGTTACGGCTCTCAGAAATGCTGGTTATTCAGTTTGTGCTGTTTATGGTAATTCGAGAAATATCAAGATAACTTATCCTGATGATTTATTATTGGCTGAATTTTATCTTGAAAACGACCTATATAAATAATTGTATTATAAATTTGACGGTGAATTGTTAAGTCGCTGATTAGTCCACGATTCAAGTCTTTCGAGTAGCTTTTGGTTATTAACAGGTTTCGCTAAATAGTCATCCATACCTGATTCAATGCAGATGTTCATATCACCTCGCATTGCATTTGCAGTCATGGCGATAATACAAATATTTTTATTGTGCTTTCCTGCAATACCTTGCCTTATTTGTTTGGTTGCCTCATAGCCGTCCATTTCAGGCATCTGGCAATCCATCAAAATAATATCATAGGCATTCTCTACCGGGCTGCTTTTTAGTGCCTGTATTACTTCAAGCCCATTTCCTGCGACTTCTCCATCAAGTCCAATGCTTTTCAATATCCCTCTGGCGACCAGTTGATTGACACGGTTATCCTCTGCAATAAGAATTCTAGGTTTTGGTAGACCTTCAGAAAATTTTCTGGTGAGTTGTTTTTTGCTTTCCAGTGTTTTAAGGTAATCGTGGGTAACCAGCGGTTTTGCCAATTTAAGCGCTTCCCCGTTATCTATTGTAACTGCCAATGCAGAGAGAATATCCTGAACATTGGTTGGTTTGGAAAAATAGGCATGAAATCCCAGAGATGCGAAAAATTTGGCATCGTTATGTTGCGCAATAGATGTCATCATAATGAGTTTTAGAGATTTATATCGTTCATCAGAGGAGATTGATTTACCCAGTTCGCTGCCGTCCATCTCTGGCATTTGCATATCCAGAAAAGCGGCATCAAATAATTTGCCATCAGCATAGGCTTGCTCGCAAATTTTCAATGCCTTTTTTCCGCCTGTTGCTTTGGTCACTTTTGCACCCCAAAGTGACAGCTGCCCCTCAAGCACAGCAAGGTTAGTCAAATTATCATCAACAATTAACAGATTTAATCTGGATAAATCTATCATGGGTAATATTGCTCTGGACTGTTTACTTTTTTGTGTTGTGATTGATACGGCAAAAGTTGAACCCTTGTCTGGTTCACTACGAGCACAAATTTCACCACCCATTAATTCACATAATTTTTTACTGATTGAAAGTCCTAATCCGGTTCCACCGTACTTTCTGGTAGTTGACAGATCGGCCTGAGTAAAGGAATCAAATAAATAATCAATTTTGGTTTTTTCAATACCGATACCAGTATCTTCAACGCTAAATGCAAAAATCAGATTATCGTCGTCTTTTGCTTTCAAGCTGGATTTAACAATGATCTCACCTTGATTGGTAAATTTGATCGCATTGCTGATAAGATTGTTCAGAATTTGCCTTATTCTTCCCGGATCACCAATAACCAGTGTGTCGTTGATTTCAGTCACATCAACAATTATTTCAACGCCTTTACTTTGAGCTTTTAATGCATTTGATTCAGCGACTTCCTCAATTAATTTGATTGGGCTGAAATCCATTAGTTCGAGTTCAAGTTTACCTGCTTCAATTTTAGAAAAATCAAGAATATCATTTATCAGAGTTAAAAGAGATTCGGCGCTTGATTGTGCAAGCTGAACCTTATGTACCTGTTCTTTATTCAGGTCGCTTTCCAATAACAATCCGAGCATTCCCAGAACACCATTCATGGGTGTTCTGATTTCATGTGACATATTGGCCAAAAAAGAAGATTTCATATCGGATAGTTTCTGTAGTTCTTCAGCTTCATGTTTAAGTCTTTGTGTGTAAGCCTCACTTTGTTGACATAGCTTTATCGATTTTGACAGGTTAGCCAGAACCGGCTGCAACATGGGCTTTATTTCCTGTTTATGATTAAACAGGTTATTTCCAAGTAAAATGATGATGCCATAGCCTGGTATTTTCAGTGAAAGGAGTTGTTTGTAGGTTTGCCTTGATGGTAATTTATCAAGAGCCAGTAGAAGCTTTTGGTCATCGTCAATAATTGATGAATATTTTTCAATATTAATTTTATTGTTAATATATTTTCTTAAATGTCTGTCGCCGATCACACTTCGAATAATGTGACTATTTCGTTTCGGAATTTCAAGGTTTTCCAGAATAATGCCGCTAGTGTACCCGGTATGGTACATCAATCTTTGTAAAAAACGATTAAGCAAGGGCTCCAGTGTAATTTCAGCACTGAGAACCTGACTTAAATCAAACAGTATGGATAGGTTTTTGCTGCGTTCGTCCATATTAATTTACAGAGATAGTTACCAATGTTGCGTTATGAAATAGTGGATAGGAGCCTCTGTTAACACTGCCAATTTCTCCCAAAGTTAGAGCGCCAGCATAATTGCCTGATTCAATTTGATTATAAAAACCATTCAATTCCTGCTCGGCGCCTTCTTTAAGATGCATTTTCCTTCCAGCGCAATAGAAGATAAGGTTTTGTGTGTTAGCAGACTGTTTTGCTGACAAATTATTGATTGTGTCAGTTGAACCTTCAGTCGGTGATTCCAAAAGTGTCAATATCGAATTTTCAGGAATTTCACCAACACAATAGAGATATTCATTGTCGTCCAGCATCACCGGAATTCTGACTAATATTTCGTCATCAGCTCTTATAATACCAAAAGGGAAATGAACAGCTAATTCGTAAAAGTTTTCATTGTTGATTTCAACCTGATAGTATTGCATGATCTTTTCTCGATATGTTTCAAAAGCAGGTTTCCAGTCAATGCTGGATATACAGTTGCTGTCAGTAGAAGTTGCTACAATAGTTTCATCAGGCACTTTATATCCATGTTCAAGTTCGGCTGGCTTGTCGCTGTTCATTAAAATTGCAAGCATTGCATTGCCGACAATTTTATCTTTATCAAACAGGCAGGGGATAGGTTGAAACGTTTCACTTCCAGCATTGACTCCCATGTAATTTACCTCATCACCAAAAATCAAAAAAGTTTCATCCAGAATGGTTGCAATGTTAGGTAACATAGCATCAAAAATCATAAATAGACCATAAGTTGAATCGCTATTTAAATGTGATTCGAGTTTACTGGAAAAATCATTTGCTTTCGATTTGACTGAAATATTGTCATGAGGTATCTCGTCAACCAGAATATGAGCTGATTTTTTAATAGCAAAAACAATAATGCCTTGCTGTATAAAATTGGCATCTACAATTAGTTCCGGGAATACTGCACCAATTAAATCAACATCATATCCAGCAAATAATTCTTGCAGTTGAGGTATGGTTTCTACATTGTTTTCAGCGACAAAAGCCAAAAAATGATAGGTTGGGTTTTGTTTTAAGCTGCTTGATATGAAATTGTCTATTTCGGCTTTGTTAAAGGAATCAAAATATTGAAAAAAATTAAAAGGTGTGTTTGCGGCATCTTTTCCCATGAAATATCCATAATTACAAAAATGAAATACGTATAAAATTATAGACTAAATTGAAAATTTGTTATTTCAAAAAGGAAAAATGACGTCAAATTGTAAAAAAATGACGTCATTATTAGAAAGGGTGAAAAATAAGAAGTATTTTTATGTCAGGCAGGTTGAAATGTTTTGGCTTTAATTTGTTGAGTTGCATTTTCTTTAACAATCAAACCCAATTTACCATCATAACCTTCAGGTTTATTTATCCAGACCTTGTGTCCTGATCCGGGTGCTATGACCATGCTGCCGCCATATTGGTTTGTCATAGATTGAAGTTCGATTTTATGGTCACCATCTGGTGACATAAAAATGAGTTGATCGCCAATCTGGAATTGATTTTTGACATCGACTAATACTTCATTATCTCTTCGTTCAATGATTTCACCAACAAAGAGTTGATTGTGCCTTTCTGGACTGCCATTGAGATAATTTTGATAGTCATCGTGAACATGACGACGAAAGAAACCTTCAGTGTAGCCACGATTTGCCATGCCTTGAAGTGTTTCCATCAGTTGCATATCAAATTCTTTACCGGCAATGGCATCATCAATTGCTTTGCGATAAACCTGAGATGTTCTTGCCGCATAAAAATAGGATTTTGTTCTGCCTTCAATTTTTAGACAATCTACTCCGATTTCTATCAATTTGGCGACATGCTGGATTGCTCTGAGATCTTTCGAGTTAAATATATATGTGCCATGCTCGTCTTCATACATAGGCATATATTCACCAGGTCGCTGCTTTTCTTCTAATAAAACCAGATTTTCGTTGGTTTCACCAATCCCCAACTGAGGAGCCGCTTTTTCAATAGGTAGAATATCACCATTTGCATTTTGACTGGCTTCATGAACATCATAGCCCCATCTGCACGCGTTGGTGCAGGTTCCCTGATTAGGATCACGATGATTAAAATAACCCGATAGCAAACATCTACCAGAATATGCAATACATAGCGCTCCGTGAACAAAAACCTCCAGTTCAATATCCGGGCATTCCTGTCTGATTTCTGCCACTTCGTCAAGAGATAGCTCGCGAGACAAGATAATGCGCTTTACACCTAATGATTGCCAAAATTTGACGGATGCATAGTTCACTGTGTTCATTTGTACAGATAAATGAATAACAGTGTCTGGCCATTTTTCTCTTACCATCATCATCAAACCGGGATCTGACATGATCAGGGCATTTGGGTTCATTTGAATAATAGGCTCAATATCTTTAATAAATGTTTTTACCTTGCTGTTATGAGGTGCGATATTTGCTGCAACAAAGAACTGTTTGCCAATTGATTTGGCTTGCTGAATTCCTTTGTCCAGATTTTCTAGATTGAAGCTGTTGTTTCTAACGCGAAGACTATATCTTGGCAAGCCTGCATAAACGGCATCAGCGCCGTAAGCAAAGGCATATTCCATGTGTTTGAGTGAGCCCGCAGGGGCTAACAGTTCTGGCGATTTCATACTGATTCCGGGTCAATAATTAATGCTGTCAAAACATTGGGGTTAAATTGTCAAATGTAATTCGAATAATGACGATATCCGAAAGGTGGCAGATTATAGCACTTTATCTGAACTTTAAAAGTCGCTGGATAAACTTTGTCCAAATAATTCAGTTTTTACGTCAATAAATCATAAAACAATCGTTCTATCTGATTTAATGATGATGAGAGTGAGGAGCTGATGATATTAATTCAGGGTAGAGAATATTGATTACCATAAACAGACCAACGGCGATAAAAAACATAGCAGTAGGCCATCTTACCAGAGGATGATTAATCCAGGTTTTAAGTTTTAATCCTGCCGCGCCAGCTAATAGTGTTGCAGGTAAGGTTCCTATGCCAAAAAACAACATAAACAAGGCGCTTTCAAAAGGATTGGCAAGAGTAAGAGAGTAGGTTAGGGTTGAATAAACAAGACCACAAGGAAGCCAACCCCACAAAGCACCAAGCAATAAGGCATGACGGTAATTTTTAACAGGCAAAAGATTTTTACTTAATGGACTAATTTTATCCCATAAAATCTTTCCTGCTTTCTCCAACACACTGATCGCCATCCAGATTTTACTAATATAAAACCCCATTAAAATCAATAAAATAGCGGATAAAAGCTTTAAAAAAACAAAAGGAATAAGGTTTTGACTGGCTGCACCAAGAAGGCCAAAAAGCAAACCCAAAAATGTATAGCTCGACAAACGGCCAAGATGATACAGAGCAGTAATAATATATTGTTTTTTACCACTTTCAGCTGTAAAAGAGAGGCTGGTTATAATTCCACCGCACATACCAAAACAATGTGATGAGCCAACTAATCCTAAAAAAAGAGCACTGGTTAACATTCCTAACAACAACTCGTTCAAAAAAAGGCAAATGGTTTGCTTTAAGATTTATGATAAATTATCTTTACAGCTGGAGTTTTATATTATCCCTGTTATTAACTCCAGTTTCAATTTTCGGAGAGGTATTATGAAAAAAATTATCAATGTATTGTCTGGAGTAGTGGCTGTTGCTGCAGTTTTGTCTTCTGGTTTGGCAAATGCGAAAGCTAACGTTAACAGTGACAGTTACAAAGCACCATACAGCTGCTACGATTCTTATATGTTCAAATATTGTAGTTCATCAGAATCAAAATGGCATTCTGTGTCAACACCATCTGGCAATAAAATGTATTCAGGAAGCACTACAACTGTTTATGAATACTGGTATCAAGGTGAAATGGTATATGGTTCGTCAGCTAGTCAGGATTGGAGATACATGTACAAAAAAGGTGATCTTCATCTGATTAAGTCTTCAATTTCCAGAGATGACTCTTTTTCAATGGCTGGTACAGATTACTGCGTGTCTAATACTTCTAACAGTGATTACCAATATGTTAATGGTAAAATCATAAGAAGTTCATACAACGTTAGTATGGCAAGCTGCTAGTTATATACAAAGTTATTTTTGTATTCGTAAAAAGCCCTCTTATTGAGGGCTTTTTTTATGCTCTTTAGAAATCAGATTACTATCATCATCTAGCAGGATGTCAACAGCTGGAGAATCCAGATCCTGAAACTGTCCTGATTTAACAGCCCAGAAAAAAATAGCAATAGCCAAAATCAAAATGGCTATCGACAGAGGAATTAGCCAATAGATAACGTCCATCATCAATCCTTGAAGCTAATAATCATGAAATGAATATTGGGCTAAAACCCGATCCCCAAAATATAATGGTTATCGCCAGCATTCCTACCAATACAACCATACAAACCGTCAAAATTGAACTGGCAAATAAAAATCCTTTTTCCTCATTTATATTCATCAGCGTAGGAACGCCTTTATAAAGCAGATTTACCGCCATAGCAATGGCTACAATCGATGTAAGCATATTAAGCCACAGGATTGGGAATACGCCTAGCAAACCAACCAGAAAAAGAGGTGAACAACTATAAGCTGTTAAATTGACGCAGTCGGATAAGGAAGGCTTTGCACCGTATGTTTTGGCCATCCATTGTACAAAGGCAGATAACACCAAAACTGCAGCCAGAATTGCAAAATAAGCAATAATAGAGAGCTTCATAGCGCTTTCAACAGTGAGTTTATGGGTTTCGCCATCACCAATGGTCCAGCCTACATAAGTGCTTCCTATAAAAGCCGAAACCGGCGGTATAGCAGCAAAAAAGATTAAATAGCCAAGGTAGGTATTTAATATGCCGGGGTTTTTTGCTCCAATTTTTTTCCATTCTTCTGCCGGGTTATACAATAAAGATACTGCATTCATTAAAGACATATCTTGTTCTCCAATTATTCTATGGTTACTTAAAATCCGACCAAATATTACATATAGCAGCCTGATTGGCAATATGATGACAGCATAATCTTATTTCTTCAAGGTTGTTTATTGATTTAAATCAGTAATAGAAGTCACCTGGCAAGAGTTAAAATGTATTAGCGATCATTTTAAATCAGAGTTGAACAAAACCGGAAATGAGGCCAATAATCCCTCCAAATACACCTCCCCAAACCACAAGCCATCCCAGATGTTTTTTAATCATTTGTTGAATGATTTGTTTAACCAGTTCAGGTGTAAGTTCATCAAGCCTGTTTTGTATAATAATTGTTATTTTATCTTTTATGTGTCCCAACATGTCAGGTTGCTCAATTTCCTTTACCAGAGCCTGATAAAAATCAGGTTTGGAAATCATATCGACAATAGCTTGCTGCATATTCGCAATAAAGGGTTCACGTAAGGGAGTTATAGCACTTTGACCACCGAACATGGTTAACATACTGCCAAAAGAAGATTGCATTATGACTTCAACCAGTTTTTCAAAAGCTATATTTAAATCAAGCTTTTTAACCAGTGATTCAACATCAATATGTATTGAACTATCTTTTGAATCACTAAGGAAGTTATCAATATTTTGCTCGGTAAAAAATTGATCCATCATCATGTCATGAATACCTGTTTTAAAATCTTCAAAGCGAGCCGGAATAACACCTGATCCATAAAGACCAGGCACCTTTTCAAATAACATATGGATCGCCAACCAGTTAGTAATAGCACCAGAAAAAGCAAAGATCCCCATATTGTAAATTATTGGATTCTTCAAAAAATATCCGGCAACAAAAAGTGCTAGGGCGATAAAGCTTGTTATTGAGCTCTTGTTCATTAAATTCTCCAATACTTCTGTTTGAATGAAACTTTTTGACCAGTAATCATAAATTTTGTTCGATATATTCACCGGGACGCAATTGATTTAAATGCCAATTACCAATTGCTATTCGGATCAATCTAAGTGTAGGAAAACCACAAGCGGCTGTCATTCTTCTTACCTGACGATTTTTACCTTCGCTGATAATAAGTTCAAGCCAGCTTGTAGGAATGTTTTTGCGAAACCTTATGGGCGGATCTCTTTCCCATAATGTAAAGTCTTCATTTTCGAGATTTAAAATTCTGGCCATCGCGGGTTTTGTTATGCCGTCTTTTAAAGCAACTCCACTGGATAAATCGTGGATAGCTTTTTCATTGATTATACCCTCAACTTGTACCCAATAGGTTTTTTGCATTTTATGCTTTGGATGGCTAATTTTATGTTGTAATCTACCATCATTTGTCAACAAAAGAAGTCCTTCAGAGTCTTTATCAAGTCTGCCAGCAGGATATACGTCTTTAATCTTAATGAAATCTGAAAGCAGATTGTCATTATTTTCACCTGAAAACTGACATAAGGTGTTAAATGGTTTATTAAATAATATTAATTTTTTTCGTGAGGAATCTGGATTTGTTGACATAAATCAGCCTGGTTTGCTACCGACTCTGGTAAAAAGTTCTAGTAATTGTATAGAAGATATGAAATGTATTAAAGATTGACGTATAATCCGCTGCCAATAAAATTCGAATTTTAAGCTATTCTTTATTACATATATCATTTAAGAAATACTGTTAAATTTAGGAAACTTCATGACTGATTCTAAAATTATCTACACGAAAACTGACGAAGCGCCTGCGTTAGCCACTTATTCTTTACTGCCAATTATTCAAAGCTTTAGCCAGGCCGCAGGCATTGAGGTAGAAACCAAGGATATTTCCCTTGCAGCAAGAATTCTTGCCTGCTTTAATGATTATTTAAGCGAAGACCAGCAAACAGAAGATGCGCTTGCACAATTGGGCGAATTGGCCAAACGTCCTGAAGCTAATATTATTAAATTACCAAATATAAGTGCTTCAATTCCGCAACTTAAAGCGGCAATTGCTGAACTTCAGAAGAAAGGTTACGCACTACCTGATTACCCTGAAGAACCATCAACAGATGAAGAAGCAGATATTAAATCACGCTACGACAAGGTTAAGGGAAGTGCGGTAAATCCTGTTCTGAGAGAAGGTAATTCAGACAGAAGAGCGCCTGTTTCAGTTAAAAATTACGCTAAAAAGAATCCTCACAGTATGGGTAAATGGTCTTCAGATTCAAAATCTCATGTTGCCAGCATGTCGGATGATGATTTCTATGCTAATGAAAAATCATTGACGATTGAAAAGGGATGTAAGGTCAAAATTGAGTTACATGATGATTCGGGAAATGTTCAGGTTTTAAAATCAGATTTTCCTCTTTTGGATGGAGAGGTGATTGATGCGTCAGTAATGAAAGCTGCTAGCTTGCGACAATTTATTTCAGAACAGATAGAAGATGCAAAAAACCAGTCAGTTCTTTTTTCACTTCACATGAAAGCAACCATGATGAAGGTTTCAGATCCAATTATATTTGGTCATGTTGTTTCAGTTTTCTACCAGCCAGTTTTAGACAAATACAAGGATCTGTTAAATGATTTAGGGGTTGATGTAAATAATGGTATTGGCGATCTTTATCAAAAAATTGCACAGTTGCCAGCTGATCAACAACAGTCGATTAAGGATGATATAGATATCTTGTATCAGGATAGACCTGATTTGGCGATGGTTGATTCAGATCGTGGTATTACAAATTTACACGTTCCCTCTGATGTGATCGTTGATGCCTCAATGCCTGCTATGATACGTTCTTCAGGTCAAATGTGGAATAAGGATGGTAAATTGCAGGACACAAAGGCGATTATTCCTGATAGATGTTATGCAGGTGTTTACCAGCAAACCATTAATTTCTGTAGAGAAAATGGTGCGTTTGATCCCTCTACCATGGGAACAGTACCAAATGTTGGTTTGATGGCACAAAAAGCTGAAGAATATGGATCACATGATAAAACTTTCCATATCAAAACAAAGGGTAGCGTTAAGGTTATTGCTGATAATGGTAATTGTTTGATGGAACACAATGTTAATGAAGGTGATATCTGGCGTATGTGTCAGGTAAAGGATGCTCCAATTCAGGATTGGGTTAAATTAGCAGTAACGCGTTCAAGATTGTCTGGAATGCCAGCTGTTTTTTGGTTAAATGAAAATAGGGCACATGATTCAGAATTGATCAAAAAAGTTAATCAATATTTACCTGAATACGATACCAGTGGACTTGATATTCAAATTATGAGTCCTGAAGACGCGACAGCACACTCATTAAAAAGAATGAAAGAAGGCAAAGATACCATTTCGGTTACAGGCAATGTTTTGCGTGATTATTTAACCGATCTTTTTCCTATTCTTGAACTGGGAACAAGTGCAAAAATGTTATCGATTGTACCTTTAATGAATGGCGGCGGTTTGTTTGAAACAGGTGCAGGTGGTTCTGCACCAAAGCATGTACAGCAATTTGAAAAGGAAAATCACCTGAGATGGGATTCGCTAGGTGAGTTTCTGGCTTTGGCAGCATCGCTTGAACATTTGAGCGAGGTCACTGGTAATAAGAAAGCAGCGGTATTGGGCAAAACACTGGATCAGGCAACAGGAAAGTTTCTAGATGAAAAGCGTTCTCCTTCCAGAAAATGTGGAGAAATTGACAATAGGGGAAGCCATTTTTATCTGGCATTATATTGGGCTCAGGCGTTATCAAGTCAAACCGATGACGCTGATTTATCCTCACATTTTAAAAACATTGCAGCTGAAATGTCTGAAAATGAGGCAGAAATCATTGCCAATCTAATCGATTGTCAGGGGGATGCCGTTAACCTTGGCGGATATTATATGCCTGAAGAACCACTTGCCAGCAAAGCAATGAGGCCTAGCAGCAGGTTGAACGACATCCTGAGCCGTTAATACTA
Source organism: Gammaproteobacteria bacterium (assembly GCA_029880585.1). Taxonomy (GTDB): domain Bacteria; phylum Pseudomonadota; class Gammaproteobacteria; order Enterobacterales; family Kangiellaceae; genus Aliikangiella. The sequence continues at coordinate 6,239 of JAOUOC010000005.1, read as the reverse complement.
AAAGCCCGGGGTAAAGCACAAGAGCTAAAGTTTAAACTTTAGCTTTTGACTGCTTCTTCTTCTGACGGTTTAACAGGTGTAATTTCTTGAGCGTGAAGACCTTTTGGTCCTTCACAGGTTTCGAAACTAACTTCTTGTCCTGCTTTCAGGCTCTTGTAGCCTTCCATTTCTATGGTGGAGTAATGAGCAAATATATCCTCACCACCATTATCAGGACAAATAAATCCGTACCCTTTTGCATTATTAAACCACTTTACTGTACCTGTAGCCATCTTATACTCCTTTTCCTTCACTTACTGTCTACGCTAATCTGTATATGGGTGTCGATGTGAATGATTCAACTTATAACCAAAACTACTAACAGATTGAGCGTGCAATGAATCTCATAAATCAGGATAAAAGTCAATACCGTTTTTGTTATAAAAATAAGGATAGTAGCTATTTTGGCTTTTTTACATAAAAAACTGGTTATTTTAGGGGCTTTTTTAATAAAATAGTGATAATTTACACAGCATTTTAAATTCCATTGACTAGAATAGGATTATGGTAGACGAAAATTTACCTGACGAACAACGTGAAGTTGCAGTTGCTGAACCTGAGAATGAAACCAAAGAACCTCGCATGTATCAGGTTCTTTTGTTGAATGATGATTATACGCCCATGGATTTTGTGGTTAGCGTATTAAGAAAGTTTTTTCATAAAACGACAGAAGAGGCGACAAAAATTATGCTGCAAGTGCATTATGAAGGTAGTGGTGTTGCAGGTATATATACAGCTGAGATAGCTGAAACAAAAGTGAATCAGGTTAATGCCTATTCAAAAGCTAATCAACATCCACTAAAGTCGACAATGGAGTCTTTGTAGGTGCTGATTGTTACATAATGAGTTTTACTGCTTGAATTGTGAGACATAAACCACAATATAAGCTTTCATGTGTAGTAGGTGCGTGAAACTTTGAATTTATTGTATTTAATAAAGTCGAACAAACATTTGAATGCTGCAAACTGGATTGATAAAACCAAGGTTAATTTATGTTAAGTAAAGATCTAGAACTAACATTAAATCTTGCATTTACAGAAGCAAGAGAAAAGCGTCATGAATTTATGACGGTTGAGCATTTGCTTTTGGCGCTGCTTGATAATTCATTAGCTGTGAATGTACTCCAGTCTTGTGGTGCCGACATTGAAATGCTGCAAAGACAATTGATTGCATATATTCAGGATACCTCCAGCATCGTTCCTGATGATGTAGATCATGTTGAAACACAACCAACACTTGGTTTCCAGCGAGTATTACAACGTGCCGTATTTCATGTTCAGACTTCAGGTAAAAAGGAGGTGACCGGAGCCAATATTCTGGTTGCTTTGTTTAGTGAGCAGGAAAGCCAGGCAGTTTATTTACTTCAGCAGCAGGATATTTCCAGACTCGATATTGTTAATTATATTTCTCATGGCATTTCCAAAATTCGTGATGAAGAAGCAGAGATTGAAAGCCTTGATTTTGAATCAGCTAGTGAAGAAGTAAAAAACAAAGCTCCTACAGCTTTGGAATCCTATACCTTTAACCTGAACCAAATGGCTAAAGACGGAAAAATTGACCCCCTGATTGGGCGCGAACTTGAATTGGAAAGAACTGTTCAAATTCTCTCAAGACGCAGAAAAAATAATCCTCTGTTAGTAGGAGAAGCAGGAGTAGGTAAAACAGCGATAGCTGAAGGTTTGGCAATGCGTATTGTTGAAGAATCAGTACCTTCTGTTATTCAGGATTGTGAAATTTTCTCACTAGATTTGGGAAGCTTGATTGCGGGCACCAAATACCGTGGTGATTTTGAAAAAAGATTTAAAGCCGTACTGGCTGAATTAAAAGCCAAGCCACAAGCTTTACTGTTTATAGATGAAATCCATACAATTATTGGCGCTGGCTCAGCCTCAGGTGGCGTTATGGATGCATCAAATTTAATAAAACCCTTGTTAGCTAATGGTGATTTAAAATGTATGGGTTCAACCACTTATCAGGAATATCGAGGTATTTTTGAAAAGGACAGAGCGCTTGCCAGACGTTTCCAAAAGGTCGATATTGAAGAGCCAAGCATCATTGATACGGTTAATATCCTCAAAGGACTAAAAACCCGCTATGAGGAGCATCATCAGGTTACATATAGCGATGCGGCTTTGCAGTCGGCTGTGGAGCTTTCTTCTCGTTATATTAATGACAGACATCTTCCCGACAAGGCAATTGATGTTATTGATGAGGCTGGCGCAAACAGGCGTTTAAGTGATGATGAAAATAAATTATCAACTATTGCAGTTGGTGATATTGAAAACATTATTTCAAAAATGGCTAAAATACCTGCCAAAACTGTCTCAACATCTGACAGGGATGCCCTCAGAAAGCTTGCAGGCCATCTTAAAATGGTTGTGTTTGGACAAGATGAAGCGATTGATACCTTGTCAGACGCCATCAAGTTATCCCGTTCAGGATTAGGAGCTGAAGATAAGCCAATTGGTAGTTTTTTATTTGCAGGCCCAACTGGTGTCGGTAAGACAGAGGTAACCAAGCAGTTAGCGCAAATTCTAGGTATTTCTTTTATTCGCTTTGATATGTCTGAGTATATGGAAAGCCATACCGTTTCAAGGTTAATTGGTGCGCCTCCAGGTTATGTCGGTTATGATCAGGGCGGTTTGCTTACTGAAGAAGTTAACAAACATCCTTATTCAGTGGTTTTACTGGATGAAATTGAAAAAGCGCATACTGATGTCTATAACTTGTTATTGCAGGTTATGGATCACGGTACTCTGACTGATAATAATGGTCGCAAGACTGATTTTTCAAACGTTATATTAATTATGACAACTAATGCCGGTGCTGCTGAACTGGAAAAGCCAGGGATTGGATTTAATCGTCAATCTAAGGAAAATGATAATATTGAGGTAATCAATAGAGTATTTAGCCCTGAATTCAGAAATAGGCTGGATGCTATGGTTTGGTTTAAGTCATTAACGCCAGAAGTTATTGTCTCTGTAGTAGATAAGTTTGTAGTAGAAATTCAAACGCAACTGGATGATAAAGGCGTTTCTTTGGAAGTCACCAAAGAAGCAAGAGCATGGTTAGCCGAGCAAGGATTCGATGAAAAAATGGGTGCAAGACCAATGGCGCGTGTTATGCGTGAAAAAATCCGTAAGGAACTGGCTGAGGAACTATTATTTGGTCGTTTGGCTAATGGCGGACAGGTTGTCGTTGATTTTGACTCGTCAGCGGAGAAATTAACATTTGAGATTCTCAAAAAGCAGGAAATGACTGTTCAGGAATAATAGATTTCCGACAACTCTCTGGAACAAACTAAAAAGCAGACCCAATATTTTTATATATCTGGTCTGCTTTTTTGTGAGCAAATCTTTTGATTGATTTTATCTGGCGCGGAAAGTAATGCGACCTTTACTCAGATCGTAAGGTGTCATTTCGACTGTCACTTTGTCACCTGTCAGAATTCGAATGTAATTTTTTCTCATTTTTCCTGAAATATGAGCAATAACAACATGCCCGTTTTCCAGTTCAACTCTAAACATGGTATTAGGTAAAGTTTCCAAAACAGTACCTTCAAGTTCTATACAATCTTCTTTTGCCATAATCTCTCTGAAATAATTTAATTAAACCGCGCGTATGATGCCTGAATTTTATGCAATAATCAAAAAATTCTGTGTGTTTTGTTAAACAAAATTGAACATAAACAATATTATTTCATGATATCAGCTAATTGAATAAAATCACTTGTCATAATTTTTCTGAAATATGTTGATATATGGGGCTGATAGGATAAATTTATTGGGAGATCATCTCATATTCATGTAGGATATCTTGTATATGTAGGCTGTCTTGATTTGTTGCGGTATCCAGTAAAATTATGCAAATACCAAGTAAGAAAAATATTATTCTGAGCATAATTGCCATTATTGCCTTGTTAGAGTTGGTCATAATGCTTGTTTTTGCAAACTTATCTTTGGATATAGGTATATTTGCCGAAGCCATTCTGGACGTAATAATATTAGTAACATTTTCAACACCTTTAATTTATCTTTGGATAATAAAGCCATATGTAATTGCTCGTGATGAAGCTCTTCATCAAGTCAGACATATGGCATATCATGACTCTTTAACTCAACTGGCAAATCGTCGTTTACTAACAGAATATCTAGGTAAATTGATATCTCTTTCAGTAAGGGATAAATTCTATGGCGCACTTCTATTTATTGATCTGGACGGATTTAAAAAAATAAATGACAGTAATGGACACGATGTAGGAGACAAGATCCTTATTGAAGTTGCTGCTCGCCTAACCTCTTTAACAAGAAACGAAGACATTGTCAGTCGTGTGGGAGGGGATGAATTTGTTGTTGTGCTAAGCGAGACAGGTAAGGATGAAGTTAAAGCAAATAAAGAGGCAATGCGGATCTCCGATAGAATTCTCAAAGAATTAACCAAAGAGATTTCTATTAATGATACGCCTCATAAAGTTGGGGCCAGTATCGGGTTACGTCTTTTAACGCCTGAAAAAATAAGCCCTGATGTTTTGCTAAATGAAGCGGATCTTGCAATGTACCGTGCCAAGGAAGCTGGAAAAAATCGTATTGTTGTGTGGTAGCAAGTTAAGCCTGTTTAAAATCAAACAGCGCATAAATAATCTCAAGTTATAAATAATATCAAGAAATATATTCAGACTGTTCGTAACATAAATTATTGAGAAATCACCTATTATTCGTGTAGGATATCTCCTAAAGTGTACTGGCTGGTTTTGTTCGGGTTATGTTTATTGTCGCTAATTTTTAAATAATAAATGAGGGTGTAATGAAAATTTTAAATAGTATTTTGTTATGTTTGTTTAGTTTAAGTATTAATGCTTATGATTTATCAGATGAATTAAAAGACGAAGAAGTGTATGACAAAGTTGTTAACGTAGAGATTGGAAATGGAAAATCAGTCGAATTAATTTTTAATAAAACATCCAAGGGAAATGGGTCAATGTATTTGGAAAATAGTTTCTTTTTACATTTGTGGGATGTTCATGATGAAGGATATTATTTTAAAAATGATTATTTAAAATCAGATTTGATTGATATATCTGGTGATGGATTTAAAGAAATAGTTATTTCGGGTATTGTCATTCAGACTGGTGAAAAAGAGAATATACTAAAAGAATTTGATCTGGTAATGATTTATAAGTTTGTTGATGGAAAGTACAAAAGAGTCTACTCAAATACATCGTATGAGATTGACGATATGATAGGTGGATAAGATTAGTCTAGTAGGTTGGGGTGCAAACCCCAACAAAACGGTTGATTAAAATGAGAACAATAATGTTGGGGTTCGTAAACTCACCGCCAACCTACGCAACCAATATCTATCTACTAACAGCCTTATAACCCTCAATAATTTCCAATGTCTTATTTACTGGTAACTCCTTATACTTCCCATTTTTATTATCAACTGATTCTGCGGCAAACAGCGCGTTATAGACTGATTCTTCAGTTTTGTAGGTTGGGGTGTAAACCCCAACAAAACGGTTGATTAAAACGAGAACAATAATGTTGGGGTTCGAAAACTCACCGCCAACATACGCAACCAATATCTATCTACTAACAGCCCTATAACCCTCAACAATTTCTAATGTCTTGTTAATAGGTAACTCTTTATATTGACCATTTTTATTATCAACAGTAACAGCTGCAAACAGTGCGTTGTAGACTGATTCTTCAGTCTTGTAGGTTGGGGTGTAAACCCCAACAAAACGGTTGATTAAAACGAGACAATAATGTTGGGGTTCGTAAACTCACCGCCAACCTACGCAACCAATATCTATCTACTAACCGCCCTATAACCCTCAATAATTTCTAATGTCTTGTTAACAGGTAACGCTTTATATTGGCCATTTTTATTATCAACGGTAACAGCTGCAAACAGTGCGTTGTAGACTGATTCTTCAGTTGCTTCAATAACGGCTCCAAACAAAGGCGTCATTAAATCATTGGGGATATGAGAGATGTCGGTCAAATTTGAACGATTTTCAGCGGTTCGTCTGACTGATTCAGCGGTTGAGAAAGCTAAAACATAATCACCTGAACCATTAGACATAATGCCTCCGGTGCGTCCGATTCCAAGAATTGAACGCTTGGCTAATCGAGTCAGGTTTCTATCAGAGAGCGGGGCATCTGTGGCAATAACAATCATTACTGAGCCATCCGGGC
>JAOUOC010000276.1 GCA_029880585.1 Gammaproteobacteria bacterium | reverse complement strand
ATAATCGACCAGCAATGCAGGATTTTGTTTGAATTGGTTTTGCTGTTTTAAAAGAACCTGATTAATACAATTAATCTCGGCATTGAAAAAAACATCTGCCAGCTTTTTATTTAAAGCATCAAGTTGCGTGCAAGCAGAATTCTCTGCCTGGCCCGTATTTGAGTACACCCCAAACACAAAAGACAACAACAAAACTATTATTCTTACACTCAGCAATCCAGTTTCCATAATTTATTCAAATATTTCTTATCTTCCAGAGTTGTTTGCAATGATAACAAACCTGTAATGCAATAGAAATCGACCTGTAGCACATTATTAACTAAAAAAGCTGAATGAATTATGAATGTATAGATTAGGTTATTTATTTTGGACTTACTGTGGACTTATATAATATTGGGTAGTTGAAGGAAAAGAAACTTTTGCTTGATGAGTAAGCTGGTAGTCGCGAGTGATTTGATCTAACAATGAGTCCAGTCTTGACTCCTGCTGAAAGCTGGTAGTCGCGAGTGGACTCGAACCACCGACCCCCACCATGTCAAGGTGGTGCTCTAACCAACTGAGCTACGCGACTATTTTGATACTTGCTAATTTTTTCACGTCCACTCGACTGCGAGTGGATTATTCGACTCGTCCTGAGTCTCACCTCTTCGAGGCCGCTGTCACAAGTTCCAGCGTTCCAAATCGTTCCCTACGATTTGGTCAAACAACCGACCCGACTTTATCAAGTCTACCCAAACCAACTGAGCTACGCGACTGCTTTAAAATCGTTTAGATGTATGGATAATTACTAAATTAAACTCACCAAAAACGAGGCGCGTATGTTAAACAGAAAGCACCTGCCGTGCAAGTGCTTTTACAAAATTTATTGCTGATATTCTTTAGTTAAACACCAACTCTCCATCGGACACATCCAGAGAAATCACTTTATTGCCGCCGACTTCTCCAGAGAGTATTTTTTCGGCCAAGGGATTTTCAACCCAATGCTGTATTGCCCGTTTAAGCGGTCTGGCACCATAAACCGGGTCAAAACCTTTTTGAGCGAGATTTTCTAATGCTTCTTCGGTATATTCGAAGGCAAAACCATTATCATCCAGGCGAGAAACCAGTCTTTGCATTTGAATTTTGGCAATTTTCGTAACATGCTCAATTTCAAGAGAATGGAACACTACCATTTCATCGATTCTATTTAAAAATTCTGGTCGGAAATAATCACCTATAACACCATTAATTTTATCTTTTAATGATTGATAGTCTGCTTTGCCTGCCGCTTCCATAATCAAGTCTGATCCCAGATTTGAAGTCATGATAATCACTGTATTTCTGAAATCAACTGTTCTACCTTGTCCATCAGTCAAACGACCATCTTCAAGTACCTGTAATAAAACATTAAACACATCAGGATGGGCTTTTTCCACTTCATCAAGCAATATTACAGAGTATGGTTTTCGTCTAACCAGTTCAGTCAGATAACCACCTTCATCGTAGCCGACATAGCCAGGAGGTGCTCCAATCAATCGAGCAACAGAATGTTTTTCCATAAACTCGGACATATCTATTCTGACCATAGCATCTTCTGAATCAAACAAAAACTTTGCCAACGCTTTACTCAACTCGGTTTTACCTACACCGGTTGGCCCCAGAAACAGGAATGAACCATTAGGTCTGTTGGGATCAGATAATCCGGCTCTGGATCGTCTGACGGCATTGGAAACCGCTGAAACCGCTTCATTTTGACCTATTACCTGAGTATGCAAATGACTTTCGATTTTAAGTAATTTCTCCCTTTCTCCTTCCAGCATTTTGGTTACAGGAATGCCGCTCCATTTTGAAACAATGTGGGCAATTTCATTATCTGTCACCTTGTTTCTTAAAAGCGTCATATCCTGCATTTCAACCTGGGAAGCCATATCCAGCTGCTGTTCCAATTCAGGAATTTTGCCATATTGCAATTCTGACATTCGAGCCAGATCTCCAGCTCTTCTGGCTGCATCCAGATCAATACGAGCCCTTTCCAGTTCAGTTTTAATTGACTGAGTACCGTGTAAAGCCGCTTTTTCTGCTTTCCAGATTTCATCCAGCTCGGCAAATTCTTTTTCCATTTCAGCTATTTTATCTTCCAGCTCAGCTAATCGCTGTTTGGAGCTGTCATCATTTTCCTTTTTTAGCGCTTCTCGCTGGATTTTTTGCTGGATCAGTTTTCTTTCCAGACGATCCATTTCTTCCGGCTTGGAATCAATTTCCATACGAATCAAACTGGCCGCCTCATCCACCAGATCGATTGCCTTGTCAGGCAGTTTTCTGTCAGAAATATAGCGATGAGACAAGGTAGCCGCAGCGACAATAGCCGGATCGGTAATTTCAACACCATGATGCACTTCATAGCGCTCTTTTAAACCACGTAGTATGGCAATGGTATCTTCAACCGTTGGTTCATCAACCAACACCTTTTGAAAACGTCTTTCCAGAGCAGCATCTTTTTCTACATATTTTCTGTACTCATCCAGAGTCGTCGCACCCACACAGTGAAGCTCACCTCTCGCCAATGCCGGTTTGAGCATATTACCTGCATCCATAGAGCCTTCTGACTTGCCAGCGCCAACCATAGTATGTAGTTCGTCGATAAACAGAATAATTTGGCCTTCCTGTTTGCTTAAATCATTCAAAACAGCTTTAAGTCTTTCCTCAAATTCTCCACGATATTTGGCACCTGCTATCAATGCACCCAAATCAAGAGAAAGAACTCGCTTGTTTTTTATGCCTTCCGGCACTTCACCATTAATAATTCTTTGTGCCAAACCTTCTACAATTGCTGTTTTACCTACACCAGGCTCTCCAATTAAAACCGGATTATTTTTGGAACGACGTTGCAATACCTGAATAGTTCTGCGAATTTCATCATCACGACCAATAACAGGATCCAGTTTTCCCTGCTCGGCTCTTTCAGTAAGGTCGATAGTAAATTTTTCCAGGGCTTGTCTTTGTTCTTCAGCATTGGGGTCATCAATAGATTGACCACCTCTTACTTGCTCGATGGCATTTTCAAGAGACTGCTTTTCTAATCCCAGCTCTTTTAAAATACGTCCTAATTCTCCCTTATCATCAATGGCTGCTAAAACAAAAAGCTCGCTGGAAATATATTGATCTTTTCTTTGTTGGGCCAGTTTGTCACAGTGATTTAAAAGTCTGCCCAAATCATTGGAAATATGAACTTCTCCGGGAACACCTTCTACCTGTGGTAAATGGTCCAAAGCCTCAGCCAACTGATTTCTCAAACTATGAAGATTTATACCAGTTTGACTTAATAAATGCCGTGTGCTGGCGCCCTCCTGATTCATTAACGCCGTCATCAAATGAACAGGCTCAATAAACTGATGGTCTCGACCAATTGCTAATGATTGCGCATCGGCAATTGCTAGCTGAAACT
>JAOUOC010000275.1 GCA_029880585.1 Gammaproteobacteria bacterium | reverse complement strand
TAATGAAGATCCATTGGGTTTAGACACCATTTATTTACAAGCAAAGCGTCACACAACTGGAACAATTGGACGTCCAGAAATTCAATCATTTGCAGGTGCACTTGATATGCAAAAAGCAAAAAAAGGCGTGTTTATTACAACATCAAAATTTAGTAGAGACGCAATAGATTATGTAGCGCGGATTGAAAAGAGCATTGTATTAATTGATGGTCAAAAATTAACTGAATTAATGATTCAATATAATTTAGCTGTAACGACCAAGCATACTTATGCTATTAAGCAAATTGATAGCGATTATTTTAACGAAACTTAAAAGCCTAGATGACAATCAGGTTTTATTCCCCTGATTACGCAAGCTGCATCAAGGCTACATTAGGCTGGTAATTGCTTTTGGGAGATTGCCGCTTCACTAAACTCCTCGCAATGACGGTTTTTTCCTCGTTCCCATGCTCCTGCGTGGGAATGCATACGATCTGTTATAGTTGCGATAAATTAAAGGGCGGGAAAAGCCAAGCTATCTAAGCCTTAGCCAACTTACCACGAGACAATACGACCCAACGTCTTAGCAACAATATTGCAGCACAAGACAAGCCAGCAATCAATCCCATCCAGTAACCATAGGCAGCATGACCTTTAAATTCAGCTAAATAATAGCCAATAGGAAATCCTACACACCAGTAAGAAATTGCGGTAATAATCATTGGTATTGCCGTGTCTTTCACACCTCTTAACGCACCAACTGAAGCAACCTGAAGCCCATCTGAAAACTGGAATATAGCCGCATAAAATAATAATCCGGTTGCAATATTAATTATTGCAACTTCATTTGTATAAAGTGAAATCATTAACTCGGGAATAAAGTACATAGCAGAGGCAGAGATCGACATAATAACGACAGTTAATCCTATGCCTGTGTAGCCAGCCATCAAATAATTTTCGACTTGCTTTTTACCAACAAAATAGCCAACTCTGGCAGTAATAGCCTGTGATATTCCCAATGGCAACATAAAGAAAATAGAAGCAATATTAATCGCTATCTGGTGTGCTGCTATGGTCTCTGGTGTATATCTGGCTATCATGAGAGAAACCGCTGCAAACATGGTAATTTCAAACCACAATGTTACAGCCATAGGAATCCCTAAAATCAGTAAACTACCAGTTTCAGACATTTTGGGCAGAATGGTATGTTTGAGTATTTCCATTTTATGGTATTTGGGCGTTATCAAGGTGTAAGCAAACAAACCAAGAAACATTAATAACCAAACCAATGAAGTTGCATAGCCAACACCAACTGCGCCCATTGCTTCGATACCATAACCACCATACATAAACCAATAGTTAAGCAGAATGTTAAAAGGAATTGATAATAGCGTTGAAATCATCACCGCTTTGGTAGAAAACAAACCTTCATTACAAAACCGTAAAGCCAAAAATAATAAAAGGACTGGCATTCCCCAGGAAATTGCATGCAAGTATCCTGTAGCAATTTCAGCAACACCTGAATCTACACCTATCATGCCAAATAAGGATGTTGAAAGAATTAGCGAATAGACTGCAATAGGAGAAAACAGGATGGCAAGTACAATAGATAACCTGAAAAAAGCGCCGATCTTGACATATTTTTCTTCGCCATTAAGGTGTGCAACAGTAGGGTTTAGCGCCAAAAACAACCCCAGGAAAAACACCAATACCGGATGAAGTAAGGCGCTTCCAACGGCAATAGCAGCTAGCGCTTCACCGGAATAGTGGCCAGCCATGACTGTATCAATAACACCCATTGCCATTTGAGCCAATTGGGATAAAACCGCAGGCAAGGCAATCGGGTAGAGTTGTTTTAATTCTTTTAAAGTTTTATCAAACACGGGATTCTAAAATCTAAAAATGTAAGGCTTTAAAGCAAAGCGGAAATATACGTTATTTGGCCTTCAAGAGCCAGACAATAAGGGTTTTATCACAAATTATTTCTCAGTTTTGTTACTGACTTATTTTCAGGTAAATTTCAGGCTGATTATTTTCTTTATTACTGGCAGTTTTATAAGAAGTCACTCTGCCATTCTTACTATCATCTGAATCGTTTTCGAGCAAACTCTGCCACTCGTCTGCCGGTGAAAGATAGCGGTTATCGAGACTATTCTTTTGGAAGAAAACTTTGCCCTTATTGTCTTTGGCGGGCTGATAGATATCCGTTTTTAAATGTACATCAAACAAACCATTCGGCTGCTTGCTGATGGTAATTTCAAGCTCAGTCATTTGCCTGTTTTCAAAAGAAAAATAGGCTGTATAGCCATCCATCACCTGAAAATTGAGATTGACTGGTTGATTGTTTGAGACTTTGTAAGATGTCTTATTAGTCGAATTAACAGGGTTTTCACCGATTCGGATATCAACTTTATAAGTCTCTGATATTTTATCCAGCTGATGTAGTATTTCTTTGATCTTCTTGAAGTTGTCTGGAGTTGTGTCAATAAACAACTGATAACCGCTAGCAGTGATTTTGGCTTGCTGATCAAGGTGCGGGCGAATCACAGGAACAACGACTTCTGATGAAACAAACTGCAATTTGTAATTGTAGGTTTCGCCAAAAGTGAAATTGGCAAAGAACAGAATAATAATCGAGATTAAAAATTTAGCCTTCATTGGCTGATTTATCCTGAATTAATGCAAAAAACTTTTAAAATATGACTGTTTATGACTAAATATTTAAAGATCTAAAACGTGAAGCAGGGCTGGCTTGCTGCCAAATTTCTTTAAACAATTTTCGCATCTGATTTAGTTTTGCATTTGGCAATGTCAGTAATTCCGTTTCATATCTTTCAGCATTATTGCGATAAAGCATGGTTCTTCCATCAAACAGGTAAAAAGCATACCTGTTATCAAGATATTCTTTAGGTATTACTTTAATTTTAGAATAAGTTGTAAACCTTTGCGTCAGATTTATTAGTAAATGGTCAACACCACGCAAATTAGCTTCGTCAGCTATCAACATTTCAATTCTAACTTTACTGCTTTGTTGGATAAACTTGGTCAACAGGGTGCTGATATTAGGATGGTTTAATATTCTGGGATCGAGATTATGGGTGTACAACTGAACAGTTTGCCGACTTTTGCTGATACAATCAGCAGTGACTTCCTTGAGTTCATCAAGGTGTTCTATCAGATGGTGCTTTTGTTCAACAGTGTTTTCATCTTGCATTGCACTTTCCTCAATTAATCAATGTTTATATGAATGCTACCTAAGCCAATTTCAAGTCTACAGGATAATAAATTCATCGATAACTCTCAAATAATACAATTTATTTTGTTTATTTTTATATTGCAGTTAGAATGCTGTTTAAATCATATCAATAAATTCATATACAGTTTGTATCGCTATCAATAGGGAGTGGGAAATGAATTATCAAACTTTTATCAAGCTATCATTGCTAATCTTTAT
>JAOUOC010000274.1 GCA_029880585.1 Gammaproteobacteria bacterium | reverse complement strand
CCCAGCATAGGCATGGGCACCAATCCCAGAAAATGGCCGTAAAGACTGGTATTGTCAGATTCAAGATAAGCCTCATACCAAACTGCGGGTTGGCTAAAGGCAATATGAGGATCGTTGACAAGAACAGCGCTACCAGAAGCACTCTTTTCCGGAGATAGTAACCAACTGTTACTACCGTGAAATATACCGAAGGCTTGCTGCTGATGAATGATGGTTGCAATTTCACTGGCAATGGCCTTTAATTTTTGCTGTTCAACTGGCAATTTAAGAAAGCCTTCAGTGAAAGTAATGTCCAAATCTTTAAGGTATTCTTCACCATACTGGTTGCCGATCATATAAATCAGAGGATCATCATAAGCAGCATGAGCAAAAGAATATGACATCAACCCCATAATGGCTGCAATATCTTCAATCTCAAATGGATTTTTAGGAATACCCAAAATATCAAACTCTACTGGCGTAGTACCTTCGGCCACAAACGCATTAACACCTTTAAGATAATTTTCAAGCAAGGCTATGGCTTTGGGGTTGCCGTTTTGTTTATTGTGTTCAATCAACTTTCTCCCGAAACTTTTTAAACCAAGTGTTCGGTAAAGGGTGTCCATATCAACCAGTTGGTCACCCAGTATTTCGGCCATTTGACCCGTTGAAACACGTCTTAAAATTTCAAATTGAAATAATCTGTCTTGCGCGTGAATGTAACCCAACGCTCGATATAAATCTTCATCATTGTTCGCGTAGATATGGGGAATACCATAGCTATCATAAATTACTTCCACCTCGCTGGAGAGAATTGAGAGATTAAGTTCTCCCTCACGTTGAGGAATTTTGCTTTCTTTGTAGATATATAGCGAAATTAACAGAAGTGAAATGAGTAGAACCAAACCCATTAATATTTTTTTTATCATTTTCTTTCCCTTTGTAAGACATTAATTATATTTTTTGATATTGGTACAAATAATAGCAGGGTTTTTTGCAAGGTTAAATGTTAATACAACAAATTTATATGTCTTGAAATTGTAACAGCTCTCATAAATGTTTGGTTGACTTTGTTTCTATGCTCTGGTCTTATATGCTGCAGTCATATTTAAAATGCTGGAGTATGTAAATGAAAAAAATAAATCTTATTTTGTTTGTTACTGTTTTATTTGCCTGTTCGGATAATGCCGAAAATATTGGCACTCAATCAGAAGCAGTCACCAACCCCGCCAAAACAGAATATCCCGTCACCCGTAAGGGTGATGTTGTTGACACTTATTTCGAGACCGAGATAGCAGATCCTTATCGCTGGCTGGAAGATGATATGAGTGAAGAAACCGCTAATTGGGTTAAAGCACAAAACAAGGTTACTTTTGGCTACCTTGACCAAATTCCTTATCGAGCACAGTTAAAATCTCGTCTGGAAACCTTGTGGAATTATGAAAAACAGGGCGCGCCTTTTAAAGAAGGTAAATATACCTACTTCTACAAAAATAACGGATTGCAAAACCAGTATGTGGTTTATCGTCAATTGGATGATGGAGAACCTGAAGTGTTTCTTGACCCCAACACTTTTAGTGAAGACGGAACGACTTCGCTGGCACAGCTTACTTTTTCTAAAGATGGAAATATTGCCGCCTACTCAATTTCAGAAGGTGGTAGCGACTGGCGAAAAATTATCATTATTGATGTGGAAAGCAAAAAACAACTGGAAGCGCCACTTATCGATGTGAAGTTTTCCGGTATCTCATGGAAAGGTAACGAAGGTTTTTACTATTCAAGCTATGACAAACCAAAAGGTAGTGAGCTTTCAGCCAAAACCGACCAACACAAACTCTATTACCACAAGTTAGGTGAGTCACAATCTTCAGATCAGGTTGTATTTGGTGCAACCGATGAGCAAAAAAGACGTTATGTCGGTGGACGCGTAACTGAAGATGATAGCTATCTGTTAATTTCGGCCGCTGTGTCAACTTCTGGTAATGAACTGTATATAAAAGATTTGAGCAAAGACGATTCACCATTGGTTACCATTCTGGATAATACCAATTCAGATACTGATGTCATTGATAATGACGGTACCCAGTTGATTATGTTGACTAATCTGAATGCACCAAATCAACGTATCGTCAGAGTTGATGTTGCCAACCCTACACCGGAAAACTGGAAAGATTTGATCCCTGAAACTGAAAATGTACTGAATCCTTCAGTTGCTGGCGGTTATATCTTTGCTCGATACATGGTAGATGCGACGTCTCGTGTGTATCAGTACGATTATCAAGGCAAGCAGATCAGACAAATAGAATTGCCAGACATTGGCACAGCCAGTGGTATGCAAGGCAAGAAAGAAGATGCAACGCTTTACTACAGTTTTTCCAACTATAAAATCGACAGTACCATCTATGCCTTTAATCCTGACAAAGGTGAATCCAGTGTTTATAGAAAATCAGGAGCACAATTTAACAGTGATGATTATGTATCCAAACAGGTTTTCTATACCTCAAAAGATGGCACAAAAGTCCCGATGATTATCACTCACAAAAAAGGCATTGAGCTGAATGGTAAAAATCCAACCATTTTGTATGGTTACGGTGGTTTTAATATCAGTTTGACACCTCGTTTCCGTATTCAAAATATCGTCTGGATGGAGCAAGGTGGCATTTACGCTGTTCCTAATCTTCGCGGTGGCGGTGAGTATGGTAAAAAATGGCACATTGCCGGTACTCAAATGCAAAAGCAAAATGTATTTGATGATTTTATTGCTGCTGGTGAATACCTGATTGAAAACAAATACACCTCAACAGATTATCTGGCTATCAATGGTGGCTCTAATGGTGGTTTGCTGGTGGGTGCGGTAATGACTCAAAGACCTGATCTGATGAAGGTTGCCTTACCTGCCGTTGGTGTACTGGATATGTTGCGCTACCACACCTTTACCGCAGGCGCTGGTTGGGCTTATGACTATGGTACTTCCGAGCAAAGCAAGGAAATGTTTGAATATATAAAAGGCTATTCACCGGTTCACAATGTGAAAGCAGGTACTTCTTATCCTGCAACTCTAGTCACCACTGGTGATCATGATGACCGAGTTGTTCCGGCGCATTCATTCAAGTTTGCTGCTGAGCTTCAATCCAAGCAGGCGGGTGATGCACCAACCTTGATCCGAATTGAAACCAATGCCGGACATGGCGCTGGAACGCCGGTATCAAAAACCATTGAACAGTATGCCGATATTTTTGGTTTTACCCTGTTTAATATGGGATTTGAATCATTGCCGGTTGATACTGATAAGTAATAGGTACAGTAGATAAGGATTGATTAAGACTCTGGTCAAAATCGATGTTTGAAGCTAGATGCTGTCTCTTGACTGATTCGAGAGACAGCAGTGTTTAGAAAAGATATTTAAAGATTAATTATTACGAATTAAGTGCCGTAGCTGGCGCAACGTATTCAAAGCCAAGATTTTCAGCAACACT
>JAOUOC010000273.1 GCA_029880585.1 Gammaproteobacteria bacterium | reverse complement strand
GTTGGTCGGGGAACAGACTATCCCTTTCAGATGTTGGGATATCCGGATAAAAGTTTTGGAGATTTTGTTTTTAAACCTCATTCTATTACCGGAAGTTGGTCCAGATTAAATTATGCGGGTGAAAGTCTGTATGGGATCAGGTTCAATAATGAAGACAGTTCACCATTCACCCTTAAGTATTTTCTTGAATGGAACCACAAATTTGGTAACAATAATAAGCATTTAATTTCTCGGCCTGATTTTTTTGATAAACTGGCAGGCAGTGACAAACTTAGAAAGCAAATTCTTGCCGGTGAATCGATTGATGCTATAAGAAAAAGCTGGCACAAGGGTTTACAGCAATATTTGTCAATGAGAAAGGCGTATTTGCTGTATCCTGAATAGCGATTAAAAAGAACGTTTACTTTTTCAAATTTCCAATGGTATAAATTGTAGGTAATGAATTTATGAGCTGTATACTTAAAATCCGCTCGATAAGAGAAGATGTATCAGCCAATGAAAGAAAACTGATTGATTATATTCTCGAAAATGTACCTTTGCTCAGAGACTACTCTTCGCAGCAATTGGCTAATGCTGTTGGCATTAGTCAGTCCAGTGTGGTCAAGTTTTGTCAGAAGCTGGGATATAAAGGTTATCCTGATCTGAAACTCGCCATTTATGAAGATTTTGCCGTTAATTTAACGCCCAATGGTATTAGTGCTATTCAGCATTTTGAAAATAAAAAACTGAATACCATTTCTGACCAATTGCTCAAAGGAAAGATTGATGCGGTTTCTGCAACCATTCAGCATAATCACGAAGATGATTTTATCAGAGCCAGTGATGCAATAGACAAGGCCAAAAAAATTCAGGTTTTTGGTAGTGGTATTTCAAGTTTCGTTGCTGAGCATTTTGTTGTGGGTTTGATTAATCTGGGTAAGGTGGCTTTTGCCTCTAACGATCCGGTCTATCGAACTCAATTTCTTGAAACCCTTAACAATAAAGATCTGATTATATTATTGAATGAATCAGAGAAATTTCGTCTGGACAACAAATTGTTAACAGAATTAAGGGACAAGGGAATTTCAATTCTGCATATTGGTCGTTACTCACCTCAAACCAATCAACATGTCTCTGACATTTATATTACAACGGTTGCCAATGATGACACCTATGATGAACTTGGCGTTTCAAGCCGTTCAGCGCAGCAGCACATTATTGATATTTTGCTATCTTTGGCCAGCCAACGTTAAATTATCAATCTCAGGTTTTTATTATTTTTAATGCTTTCGCATCTTTAATGCCCAAACCTGGTGCGTCCTGAATCGAGATCTCTGAATTATTAAAAATCACTCCGGTTTTAACAGGTTCGTATTGGCATAAAGAAGGTCCATCTAGGTCAATTTTTGTGACGCAACTGGATTTGGCAACGGCAAAATGAACCGCAGCTGCAACGCTGACACTGGTTTCCAACATACAACCCACCATGCATTGAACATCATAAATGGAAGCTATATCAGCTATTTTAATGGCATTTGAAATACCACCAGTTTTCATCAGTTTGATATTAACAATATCGGCAGCTCGCATTTTGATAACATCCAACGCATCTTTGGGACCAAAAACGCTTTCATCAGCCATAATAGGCGTCATGACTCTTTCTGTGACATATTGCATGCCAGCCAGATCTTCTGCATGTACAGGCTGTTCGACCAGCTCAAGTTTAACTCCAGAATCTTCCAGTTTTTGAATGGCATATACCGCCTCTTTGGGCTTCCATCCCTGATTGGCATCTAGTCTCAAAAGAGCTTTGTCTTTTACTGCAGCATAAATGGCTTTGACCCTTTCAACATCCAGCATCAGATCTTTGCCAACCTTGATTTTTAGTGTGTCAAAACCTGATTCTACGGCATTCAGTGAATCTTCAACCATTTTGTCAATGTAGTCGACACTGATGGTAATATCTGTTGACAGAATGGGTTCTCCACCACCCAATAATTTGTACAATGGCGATTTGTACAATTGTCCAAAAAGGTCATACAGTGCGATCTCAACTGCTGCCTTGGCACTGTAATTTTTCACCAGAGATGTTTGAATAATATGTGTCAGTTCATTGATATTTTCAATTGATTTTCCGATAATTCGAGGCTTTATAACGGTATCAATAGCCGCAACAATAGAGCCAAGAGTTTCTCCGGTAATTGAGGCAGTAGCGGGTGCTTCGCCATAACCGGTATGACCACAGTCTGTTTCTACCATGACAATAATATCTTCTATTTCATTAACTGTTCTAATCGCTGTCTTGAATGGCGTTTTTAAGGGGACAGTTAATTTGGCAAATTTTATTTCCTTTATTTTCATCTTTATTTCACCTGATTTTTTTTATTGCATAAATTTTATCGAGATAAGAAGTCGAAGCATTCAGGTGAAGTGGTAACAAAGGCGTTACCGAAACACCATTCAGTTTGCTTTGGTAGAATTGTTTATCTTCTGTATAGTAACTTAACCCGGCAACATCATGAATAATATAAGGCTCATTATCGACCTTACCGATATACATGGCAACATGGCCGGGCAAATAAATTAAATCGCCAATCTGCAGTTGGTTAATTATTTTCAGTTTGTCTTCTCTGGATGTCTCATCGTTAAAACGAAAATTGGTTCCTTGATCACTATTACCTTGTTGGCCTGAATTTCTTGGCATCAAAATACCAAAGCTTTTGTATATCTCGCCGACAAAGCCTGTGCAGTCTCTGGCATTAAATGAATGACCCCAACCATATCTTTCTCCCAGAAATTTAAAGGACTGAGACAAAATGTTTTTTTCAGTGTAGGGTAAATAGCCTTTGTGTACATCCTGATTTCTGGCGATCAAAGCCATAGAAAATTCGAGATCACCATTTGATTTTCGAGTTGGCAAATAAACCACATGGCTGGCATAAGTATTTTGTTCATCCAGCAGTGCAGGTATTTTTTCCGGTGCAACTAATGCCAGTTTAGTTCCCATTTCCAGTTGAACTTGAGAGACTTCATTTCTCACCGGATTATGGTTGGTAAAGACTTTATTGCCTGTAATCATTAGAAAATCAGTTGTTTTTTTGTAGTTAAAAATTTCGGTTTTGTCTCCTAGCGCTATATCTTCTTTTTTTATCCAGGCCGAATAATGATAGGCTGTGGCAAACCACCATTTTTTATCCAGACTTTCATGTAATATGGCAACAACTTCGGTTGGGAATAGTGCAGTTTCCTGAAACCTGTCAAAGAGAAAATCTTGTGGAGATTTAAAAACCTTGTCCTCCGTTGGAAATGTTCTCATATCGGTACGATTTACGACCATTCCAAATTCAATTGTTCGTTTACCAGATAATTGTTGAATATTTAAAGATTTGATATATTGCTGAAATTGTTTGTCGGAAATCTGTTTTCCAGAGGAGTCATAGCGCTTTGCTGAAGGTATTTGGCTGATGGAGAAAATTTT
>JAOUOC010000056.1 GCA_029880585.1 Gammaproteobacteria bacterium | reverse complement strand
AGCAACAGATGACCCACCAATTGATGGTAAATTACCAAAAGCTGTATCACCCTTGATTACACCCGGTGCTAACTGAGCCAAATCAGAAAGATTTCTGGCAACAGGCATTCTGGCTATTTCTTCATCGTCAAATACAAAATTGGATTCGGAAGAAGTTACATCAAGAGACTTCACAATACTTCCAACAACAGTAATCTTGTTACCTGCAGCTGTCATAGAAAGGTTTACCAAAGTTTTAGAACCAAGGCCAACAGCAAATGTATCTGTTATTTCTTCATATTGAGATGAAGAAGTTACCAAATCATATTCACCGGATGGTAGTAATGGAAATTTGTACTGTCCACCAGAATCAGTAACTACAGTTCTGGTTAATCCAGTTCCTTTATGAGTAATGGTAACAGTTACACCAGATGCAACTGCGCCACTAGAGTCTTTTGCAACACCCTGCAAAAAACCTTTATCATCTGTTTCAGCATAGACAGGAGCTGAAACCAAACCTGCAACTACAGCACCAACGGCTGCAGCTGCAAGTGTTCTCTTAAAGTTATACGTTTTCAATTTATTTCTCCCTTAAAGTATTTGTTATTAAGGTTGTTTACTAGACCGTTTTCAATATCTCCACAATCTCCATTATAAAAGAGCAATTCTGAAGATATAGAAACACTATCGCCATGTACAAATAATATACCTAGCGTCCGACATGTTAATGTTTAAACAGTAAAGTTATCAAGGAGTGAATATTGATCTGGGACATAAAATGTCATTTTTTTATGATGATTTAATTAAAGTTGTTTTAAAACATCAGGTTACAAATCTTTATAACTAAATCTTCTTAAACGCCCTTTCCAGCTCAAATTGCTGCGATGTAACAAAACTTTCCATAGACTGAAGTTTTCTCTCCATTATGGAAAATTTTTGTTCGATTTCTTCCAGCATATCTGATGGAGGTTTACCAGCTTTCCATACTTCTCCAACAGTTGAGCGATAAGGTTTATGCTCAGTGGTTTTTGAACTTTTTCTATTATCAAACTTTGCACCGGAATCAACCACATCAGGTTTTACATCCAGTATAAAATACAATACGAAATAAATAACCACAATCGCTGAACCAGCACTAAGAAGAATCATACTTACCGCAATAATTCTGACCAGCCATACTTCTAGACCAAAATACTCAGCAACACCAGCACAAACACCTAATATTTTGGCCTGAGCCGGATTTCGATACAGTTTTCTGTCTTCCTGCTCATTACTCCTGTTCATGTTTTTTTCTCCATCCAGGGGTTTCCTGATCCAGAATTTTTTCCAACGTTTCAATTCTTTCAATCATTCCATTAGCTATCTCTTTTAACTCAACCAGCCGTTGATGTTCTTGCTCAGATATACCTGATTCTTTTTGATTTTTTGAACGGTAATGCAAAACCAGCCATATTGGCGCTACAATAACCATAAAGACAATAATAGGTGCAACCATTATCTCTTCCATTTATTTTTCTCCTTTTTTGCTTTTGTTAACTCTGGCTTTTAGAGCCTGAAGTTGCTCGTCAATTTTTTCCTGTTTTTCCAATTCATTAATTTCATCGGCAAGACTCGACTTTTTACCTATGTCATAAGATTCTACCTCAGATTCAAGCTCATTCATTTTTCGCTCAAATTGATCAAAACGATCAAGCGCTGATTCTGCTGCATTATCATTGATAACCTTTTTAACCTTCAATCTGGAACTACTTGCTTGCTGACGCATCAACAAAGCTTTCTGCCTGTTTCTTGCATCATCAAGTTTCTCCTGAAGTTGAGCAACCTCTTCTGACAAATGGGCAAGTTGAGATTCAAGCTTCGCTTTTTGCTGAATTAAGGATTCTGAAGTTTCTCGAATGCGATTACATTCTGCCAACGCAGCTTTAGCCAAGTCATCTCTGTCTTTTGATATAGCCAACTCTGCTTTTTGCTCCCAGTCCTCAGCATCTTCACTCAATCTTTCGATTTGCATTTCCAGCTCTTTCTTGTCGGCAATGGTTTTGGCGGAAATGGTTCTTACTTCCACCAACGTATCTTCCATTTCCTGGACAATTAACCTTATCATTTTTTTCGGGTCTTCTGCCTTGTCCAGCAAAGCATTAATATTTGAATTCACTATGTCAGCAAATCTTGAAAATATACCCATGTCAGTACTCCTTAATCTTTCAAAAACCTTTTAAAACAAAATTTCAACCCAATCAAGTGTTTTTCGCTTTCCGGAATCTTTATATTCATTTTGAATCGGTTCAACCGAAATAACGCTTTCCATTCTTTTCAGGCTATCAGAACCGTGACTTCTTTCAAACTCTGAAATACTACCTAAAAAAATACCATATAGACCGACAAGACCAATACTAATCTCGACAAACAACTTGCTTCTTCTTTTTGACTGCCTTGTAGTTTCTTTTAGTTCGGTTGCCATGATCGACTCCAATATCTTTTCAATATTCTTATTACAGAATTCATGCCAACTTTTTTAATCACGTAACATACTGATTTTTAAGATATTTATTTGCCTTTATATTTTGACACAAATTACATATGATTTATTTGACCAAATAAGTAGTTAAATTGGCTAACTAAATGTAGAATCCGACCATAACAAATAAATTCGGATTAAAATAAATACATGGAACAGCAAAGGGATAATCTGATTGGAGAAGCGCTTTCTTTTCTTGAAGCTATAGAGAAAGTATCTTTATTGGCAACCATCAACCGTCCTGTATTGATTGTCGGTGAACGTGGTACTGGCAAGGAACTTTTTGCCGCGAGGCTTCACTATCTGTCATCTCGTTGGGATCAAGCTTTCGTCAAATTAAATTGTGCCGCGATTAACGAAAATCTTTTGGAAACAGAACTCTTTGGCCATGAATCAGGGGCTTTTACCGGAGCCAACAAAAAACATATAGGACGATTTGAACTTGCTCACACAGGGTCGCTTTTCATAGATGAGCTGGGAAACAGCTCTGCAGCAGTTCAGGAAAAGTTACTTCGCGTGATTGAATATGGCGAAATGGAACGAGTGGGAGGTAACAAAACTATTAATATTGATGTGAGAATTATAGCCGCCACCAATGAAAATTTACCTGAAATGGCAAAGCAAAATAAATTTAGGGCGGATCTGTTGGATAGACTGGCCTTTGATGTGATTACAATTCCACCTTTAAGAGATAGAAAAACCGATATTCCAATTCTTGCTGAACATTTTGCCTTGTCTATGACAAAAGAATTGGGAAGAGACTTTTTTGCAGGCTTTGATAAAAATGCAGCGAAAGATTTGCTGGATTATCATTGGCCAGGTAATGTCAGAGAACTTAAAAATGTAATTGAACGGGCAATTTACAAAACACCATCGGACGAACCAATCACCACAATTGATATTGATCCTTTTGATTCGCCTTACCAGCTGTCAGGAGAACGCACAACTCAACAAGATTCAGACATAAAATCCGAATCTTCTGTAAAAGCTGAAAATACCCCAATTAATACTGGCAAGTTTCAACCGCCAGCGTTACCATTGGACTTTAAAGAAACAATTACTTCATTTGAAGTGGATTTGATTCAAAACGCGATGAAGCAGGCGCACTTTAATCAAAAAAAATGTGCAGAGCTATTGGGGTTAACCTATCATCAGCTCAGAGGCTATTTGAAAAAATACCAACTACTCAACAATAAATGATTAGCTTGTTAAAAAACTTTACCAAATGCTGGTGGCGACAAAAGGCTCGTGCATCGTTGCCATTTCTTTTACTCTTTTTCCTGCCAGCTTGTGAATATCAGGATCTCAAACCAATCAGAGATCAGGTGCTAGTCTATTGTTCTGAGGGTAATCCTGAAACCTTTAACCCACAACTTTCCACCTCTGGTGTAACTTTTGATGCTTCTTCCCGAACGCTATACAACAGACTGGTTGAGTTTAAACCGAATTCAAATGAAATAGCGCCATCACTTGCTGAATCCTGGTCTATTTCGCCAGATGGTAAAGAGTATACCTTCCATCTAAGAGAAAATGTCAGCTTTCACCAAACAGAACATTTCAGACCTACACGTTACCTTAATGCCGATGATGTTATTTTCAGTTTTTCAAAACAAAGTGATAACTCACATCCTTTTCATAACACTTCTCAGCTTTCATACCGATATTACGAATCAATGGGGTTGCAAAACCTGATTGAATCCATTGAGAAATCAGGTCAACACACTGTCATATTCAAACTCAGCCGTCCTGAAAGTCCTTTTCTTGCCACTTTGACAATGGATTTCACATCAATTCTTTCTGCCGAATATGCTGATTCACTTTTAATTCAAAACAAACGAGAAAATATTGACAGTCTGCCGGTAGGAACAGGCCCTTACCAACTCACAAGATATCAGCCTGATGCATTTATTCGTTACAAAGCCCATGCCAACTACTGGAATGGAGAGCAGCAACTAAAAAATCTTGTTTTTGCCATAACACCTGATCCATCGCTCAGATTTGCCAGAGTCATTGCTGGTGAATGTGATTTAATGACCAACCCGCTACCGATACATTTGATGACAACAAAAAAATACCCTCAAATCAAAGTTACTACTCAACCAGGTTTAAATACAGCATTTTTATCTCTGAATACTCAAAAGCCCCCATTTGATAACCCTCAAGTCAGAAAAGCAATTGAGTTAGCGATAAACAAGCCATCTATTATCAAAGTGGTATATCAAAACAACGCATCATTAGCCAATAGTATTATTCCTCCAACTTCCTGGGCTCATGTTAATAGCCTTTCTGCTTCACAGTTTGATCCACAAAAATCCAGACAACTGCTCGAAGGAGCTGGTTACGCATCCGGATTTGAACTTGACCTATGGATAATGTCTGCTCAAAGAGCCTACAATCCCAATGCCATAAAAATGGCTGAGCTCATACAACAAAATCTTAAGGCTGTAGGGATATCAGTCAACATACATTCTTTTGAATACGCAACATTCCTGAATAAAATAAGAAATGGAGAACATCAGGCAGCACTCGCTGGCTGGATTGGTGACAATGGCGATCCTGATAACTTTTTTACCCCTCTGATAAGTTGTTCAGCTACCAAAAGTGGAACCAATTCAACCTTTTGGTGTGATAATGAAATTGATCAACATATTCAGCAAGCTAAACTGGAGAAGCGGCAAGCTACTCGCTATAAAATATATGAGAAACTCCAGCAAAAATTACGGCAAGAATCCCCATTGGTTCCTATTGCTCACGCCACACGTTTTGTCGTTTTATCTCACAAGGTACAAAACTTTAAGATGTTATCAACTGGTGGCGTTTCCTTTGAGGGGGTTTATCTAGAACAGGGTAGCAATGATGATTAAAATAATTTTAAATCAGTTTGCCAATTTGCTACTGAGTCTGTTTGGTTTAAGTTTACTCTCTTTTCTTTTATCCTTGCTTTTTCCAACTGACACAATCTATTCCTATCAACAAACTAATCTATTTGAAAAATACTGGTTTTATCTTAATCAGATTATTTCCCTCGAATGGGGCACTTCTCTTATTCACGGGCGAAATGTGTTTAATGATTTTATTTTAAATTTACCAGCGACGATTGAATTAATATTTTTTGCCTTTGCCTTTGCAGCAATTATTGGCATTCCTTTGGGGGTATGGTCGGCACAACATAAGTTTAGTTATAAAGATAAAACGGTCTTATTTGGTAGTTTAATGGGTTATTCATTACCTATTTACTGGTGGGCATCAATTCTGGTACTTTTTTTCTCAGTTTCACTCGGATTGACTCCTGTTGCTGGACGTATTGGTTTTGAATATGAAATACAACCTGTAACCGGTTTTATTCTAATCGATAGCCTGATCTCCGATACACCATACAAAATTGATGCTTTTTACAATGCACTTAAACATCTGTTTCTTCCTGCCGTAGTGTTGGGTACCGTGCCCATGGCAATTTTTGTA
This sequence comes from Gammaproteobacteria bacterium, assembly GCA_029880585.1. Classification (GTDB taxonomy): domain Bacteria; phylum Pseudomonadota; class Gammaproteobacteria; order Enterobacterales; family Kangiellaceae; genus Aliikangiella. The sequence goes on along the minus strand of JAOUOC010000056.1, from coordinate 6,231 downwards.
AGAATTACCCGCTCTGCTATGATTGACGTTTTGTCCAGCGACTTCATAAGAGCCGCAAAATCAAGAGGATTAGCACATCATAAGGTCTTGTGGCACCATGCTCTGAGAAATGTAATGCTGCCTGTGTTAACTGCAATGAGTATCCAGATAAGTGTTTTACTAACCGGAATACTAATTACTGAAATAATTTTTTCATGGCCAGGAATCGGAAAATGGCTTCTTGAAGCTGTTCACCGAAGAGACTATGCAACCATTCACGGTGGTATTCTCGCAATGTCATCTCTGGTAATCATAACCAATATGGTTATTCAGGTTGTTTCACACTACTTCAATCCAGAACTCAGGTTTAAACGATGAAGCACTCTGAAATCTATTATCAGGCCGATTACATACCAGGTATGTTTGAAAACTGGTGGAAACGGTTTATTCAGAACAAACTATCCTTTGTTGCCTTGATGGGATTAGGCCTGTTTTTGCTTATCGCAATACTTGCTCCACTGATTGCACCACATGATCCTCTTGTTCAATATGACGAAGTATTTTTACCACCTTTTTGGGATACTGATGGCAATGCCAGATTTTTATTAGGAACTGACGCATTGGGCAGAGATGTTTTATCTCGGCTAATTTACGGCATCCGTCTAACCCTTGAATTGTCTGTTACAGTAGTTGTCATCGCATCAACTATTGGCGTTTTGCTGGGTGTTGCAACAACTTCAGCGCACAAATGGGTAGAAACCCTGATATTAAGATTAATGGATTTATTTTTAGCGCTACCATCTTTATTGGTAGCCATTGCTATAGTATCTGTTTTGGGAAGCGGCGTTACCAATGTAATTTATGCTGTTACCATCATTTTAATTCCACATTTTGTATTAATAACCCGCAGTGCAATACGAATTGAAATGGAAAAAGATTATGTCACTGCAATGATACTTGATGGCTCAAATAAATTTCGACTATTTTATTCAACAATTTTGCCCAACATTGTTTCTGCTCTTATCATTCAGTTAGCCGTAGCCCTATCGACAGCAGTTCTTGAGATAACAGCGTTAGGCTTTTTGGGATTAGGGGCAAGTCCGCCATCACCTGAACTGGGAACAATTTTATCAGAATCTCATATCTACATTATCAGCGCTCCCTGGACAGTTACTTTACCTGGTCTGGCTATTTTCTTTATTGTCTTTTCTATTAATCTTGTAAGTGATGGATTGATGGATACTCGGTCAAAGGAGCAATAGAATGAATCTGCTCAGAATAGAAAATCTTTCCATTAGCAGCCGAAATAATCAGGGAGAAAAGCTCTCTATAATTGATAATCTTTCTATCCAGATGAATTCAGGTGAAATCCTTGGCTTAGTGGGAGAATCCGGTTCTGGTAAGAGTATTCTGGCACTTGCCATTATGGGTCTTGTTTCTCAACATATTGAGGTGAAAGCTGATTATTTCAGTCTCGATGGCCAAGACTTGATGAAATTAAGCCATTCACAACGTAGTAAATATATTTCATCCAAAGCCTCAATGATTTTTCAAGAACCCAGAACCAATTTGAATCCCTGTTATAGTATAGAAAGACATTTGGATGAAGTGATTAACATTCATCAAAATCTTTCTCACCATAAAAGAAAAGAGCTATCTCTTGAGTTACTGTTATCTGTAGGCGTTAATGACCCTGAAATTATTCTTAAACGCTATCCTCATCAGTTATCTAATGGTATGTGTCAACGTGTCGCTATAGCTGTCGCTTTAGCTTGCAAACCTAAACTGTTAATTGCAGATGAACCAACCACCGATCTGGATGTAACCATTCAATCTCAAATACTGGACCTTTTGATTAAGCTAAATATGACTGAACAATTGGGACTGATATTAATAACACATGATTTCGCCTTGTTATCTGAATCAACTGATAAAATCGGTGTTATTTACTCAGGTAAACTGATGGAACACGCTGAATCTAAAAGTATATTAAAGAAACCTAGGCATCCCTATACGCAAGCATTAATTGGTAGTATTCCTCAACTTGGCAAAAGGCATCAATCAGGGAGTCGACTTGTCACACTGGATGGACATATTCCATCAAACGAACAACTACCTGTGGGTTGTCGATTAGGTCCTCGTTGCCCCGTTGCTACAAGACAATGTGTCAAACCGCCTGAACTGCATCTTATAGCTGATCACGGCTATGTAAGATGTCATAGGGCTGATGAATCAGCTGACATAACAAAAGGAATATAAAAAAGTGAATATCCTTAAAGTTAATCACCTGAGTAAACACTATACGGTCAATCGTGGCTTGTTACGTCGCTCTTTAGTAGTCCGAGCTGTAAATGACATCACATTTAGTCTACAAGCTGGAAAAACGCTTGCAGTGGTTGGAGAAACAGGTTCTGGCAAATCTACACTTGCCCGCCAAATTATTGGTCTTGAAAATATGACCAAAGGAGATATCGTTCTTAATGAGGTAAAGTTAAATTTTACCAATAATGATCATAGAAAGATGCGATTAAACAAAATCAGAATGATCTTTCAAAATCCTTTCGATGCACTTAATCCAAAGCTGAGAATCGGTAAAAGCCTTGAAGACACACTGATTATTAATACAACTCTGGATGCAAAACATCGTAAGGAAAAGATAATACAAACTCTTGAGACAGTTGGCTTAAGATCAGAACATCGAAAATATTATCCACATATGTTCACCAGTGGGCAAAGACAGCGTATCGCCATCGCCAGAGCTATAATTCTGGAACCCCAAATCATAATTGCAGATGAACCCTTATCTGCTCTGGATGTTTCTATTCAGGCTCAAATTTTAAATTTACTTCAGGAACTTCAGGAAAAGATGGGGATATCTTATATTTTTATTTCACACGACCTGAATGTTATAGAACATATTGCTGACCATGTGCTTGTTATGTACCGAGGTCAAATGGTTGAATATGGTAGCGTATCTCAGGTTTTTGATGATCCGAAACATCCGTACACACAAACGCTTTTTGCAAGTACACCAATGTATCAAAAGCGCTTTTCCAGTATCAAGCCCTCTCTGGGAAAAAAGAACACTGTCTATCGTGAAGATTGCTGTAATTTTTCTGCAAGGTGCTATAAAAAAGATGATAGTTGCAATATGACTTGCCCATCAATCACTACCGAAAAAGACGGGCATCAGTATCGTTGCATTAAATCAGACTGATTGATACTTTTGTCATCAGGATAATAATTTTATTCCTGTAAAGCAAGATTCCTTCTAATCTCTGCCTGCTTCCTTAAATGATTACGATAAGCAGAGTAGAGTGCATTGGAAAAATAATTCGACATAAAAGCTTTACCCTGCTGTCTTGACGAAGCATCAACTTCATCCCAATTCCCTTTTTCTACTGAAGTCAGGCTCAAAAGCGTGAAAGATTGAAATTCTTCTACAAGATCATAAACTGCCAATTCAGTTTCCGGAAGTAACATACGGAAAAACATTTGATTTGCAGAGTAGGATAAATTCGCATTATTTAATTGAACCTGGTTCAATTCCACCCACTGTAATTCTTGTTCCTTCATTTCCTCACTAATATCACCAGATGATTTAAGTTTTTCAATCAATTGTTCAGAGAATTGTCGTGCCAAATCTCTTGCTCCAGACTGCTTCAACATTAACTCAACCTGTGACTTAACGTCTTCTAGTGGTTTAGTATGAGAAGGCTGATGAGAATTAATTCTCAATACCACTACCTGCTTCTCGGAAATTTCCAACGGGGCTGAATTCAAGCGCCCATCAATAACCTCAGAGCTAAAGGCGGCTTCTATAATTCTGGGATCGGAAAAGATACCAGCACCTCCACTTTTACCAAAGAGCGGGCTTGTCTTTAATTCAATGCCTGTTGCTTCTGCTGTTTCAACTAATGAATCAGCAATTTCAAATGATTTGTCCTTAAGAACTTCTATCTGACTGAAATAAAGTTCTGATGCTCTTTGCTGTTTTAACTCTGCAACAACATCATTCCTTGCCACATCTAAAGGAACAACTTCTCCTTCAATAATATTGGTCAACTTAAGTATTTGATAGCCATCTTCGATTTTAACAGGTTCAGTTACATCACCAACTTTGCCAAGTTTTTCAACCGCAAATTCAGCAGCCTCTTCAAGACTGCCTTTAGGTAAGACACCTAAATCACCACCTGTTTCTCTGGTTGGAATATCGTCAGATTCTGTTTGAGCAATAGCTGAAAAGTCTTCCCCTTGCTTGATTCGTTGGCTAATTGATTGAGCTTTTTGCAATGCCTCATCATCGCCAGAATCAGAGAGGATTAAAATATGTGAATATTGACGTTCTTCTTCACTTCTATATATGGCTGAATTATTTTGATAAAAAGACATTATTTCATCTTCAGTTAATTCTATTCGGTTTTCCAAGTCTTCTGCCTTGAGCTCCACATACTCGACTGAAACCATTTCTTCAACTCTGAACTGCTCAATATTTTGCTGATAATATTGTTCAAATTGTGCTTCATCGATCTGAACTTTATCAAGAAATTTCTCGACAGATACAACCAAAGCCTTTCCACTTCTCTTTTGATTAACAGTTTGATGCAGGTTTTTCAATTCATAATCCAAAACAAACTCGGAATTTAATAAACCATCTGACAACTGACCAACGACTTCCTGAGTCTCTATCATTTGTTTAAACTGATTTCTCGAAATACCTGCTTGCTGAATGATTCTGTCAACCAAATATGATGAATATTTTCCGTCTTCCTGATATGAAGGATTGTTTTGAATTACGTCTCTCAAGGCTGCGGTTGATAATCTTAAACCAAAGTTCTCGGTGGAATGTTCAATCAGTTTTCTGGAAATAACTTGCTGAAGGACATTTTCTCTAAAGTTTCTTTCATCCTCATCCGTTTTGACGTTATTTTGGTAATATTCCGCTCTACTTTGCTTAACATTTTCGTAGGCCACCTGAAACTCATTCTGAGAAACACTTTTCCCATTAACGGTCACAACAGCATTTTGGTCACCCAAAAAGAATGCTGCAGTGAAATAACCTGCGAAAATAAATGAAAATACAATGATGAAAATAATTGCCTTCATCCAGGGCTTTTTAGCGCCTTCTCTAATACTATCCAACATTTGTTACTTGCTCTCGGAATTAATCATCTTGGAAAAAATTCTTGACTCAGAATGTTCAATTTACTGATATCAAAATTAATACTGACTAAAAATCAGTCTACAATTTACCTTTTCTATCAATACAGATTTGTTTCTGCATTTGTTCACAATTTATATATTACATGCAAAGAAAACGCGCCAGTAAAGGCGCGTATAATTCTTTGGCGGAGCGGACGGGACTCGAACCCGCGACCCCCGGCGTGACAGGCCGGTATTCTAACCAGCTGAACTACCGCTCCCAAATCAACCCTATTCAATCGAAAATCCATTTATCCCAAACTTCACTGAATAAACAGCAAACAATTTACAGGTTGGTGGGCGCTGCTGGGCTCGAACCAGCGACCCTCGCCTTGTAAGGGCGATGCTCTCCCAACTGAGCTAAGCGCCCTCAAATTACCTCTAGTTTACCGCGTCCTTTAAGCCTTTACCAGCTTTGAAGCCTGGAATTCTAGCCGCAGGAATCTGGATTGCAGCACCGGTCTGTGGATTACGTCCGGTACGAGCTGCTCTGTCTTTTACAGAAAATGTTCCAAAACCAACCAAAGTTACCTGATCGCCTTTACGAAGTGTTTCAGTAATAGTATCAATAACAGCATCCAATGCACGTGCAGCTGAAGCTTTAGAAATATCAGCACCTGATGCGATAGCATCTACTAGTTCAGATTTATTCACTTAATTCCCCTTTAATTTTTATCTGTGAAAGTTTGAAGCCCGAAAAGAATCTATTCGCGCTTCGCCGATAACTTTATACCAATGGTTTAAATTACCTGTCAAGCAACAATTCACTATAAAGTAAGAAAAACTACTGCATTGGTTAAAATTACTGCATATTTCCCCTTTTTTTGTCAAAAAAGCAGCTTTTAAAACAAAAATTGAGTCAATTTTTTTCAAGCCACAATTAATGTGGTTTGATGTATTCTTCGTCTTTTTCGTCTTGATTTTTCACTTCCGTCAAAGACTTTTCCTGATTAACCAGAGGTGTTGGCAAGCTAATCAATGCTTTTTCCAACACTTCATCAATCCATTTTACAGGTATTATCTCCAATCCTTCGATGACATTATCCGGAA
>JAOUOC010000272.1 GCA_029880585.1 Gammaproteobacteria bacterium | reverse complement strand
ATTTATGAGAATATAGAAAACCCCACACAATTAAAGAAACAGGCAACCATGAAAATTAAACTACTTCTGATCATTTTAAGTGTTTTTGCAACTCACTCAGCCTTTGCCAAGAATGATGAGCAAACCCAAAGACAATTTTACCAAACCATCAAGAGCTTATGCGGCAAAACCTTTCATGGTAAAACCCTGTTTCCCGAAGATCCTGATCATGATTTCGCTGGCAAAACATTAGCCATGACTCTGGCAAAATGCACTGAACAGGAAATCCGAATACCCTTTAAAGTCGGAGAAGACACTTCCCGAACCTGGATTTTAAGTAATACCGATAAAGGCTTGTTGTTCAAACATGACCACCGTCATGCCGATGGCACACCTGATGAAGTCACTATGTATGGTGGATATACCAATGATAAAGGAACGACTTTATCGCAAAGCTTTGCAGCAGATGAATACACCGCAAAACTGATTCCTGAAGCCAAAACCAATGTTTGGACGGTTTATTTTAATCAGGAACAGACTCAGCTTTTTTATTATCTTGAAAGACATGGTAAGCCGAGATATAAGGCGGTGTTTGAGTTGGGTGGAGGTTAATCCTCACACCCCAAATACTCAACTTCGTACTGCAATGAGTATGTGTTTTCAGGTTCAGTCATTAAGTTATCTGCAAAATAAAACAGATACTTTCCTTTTTCATTAAAAACCAACCCTTCTTTCCTGCTACCACAGCCAATAATAAGAGCTTTTAACTTTTTTGGATTAATCAAAAAAGTATTTTGGCTGTTAAAATTTTTAATATGTTGAACATCTTCTAAATCATTATGAACGACGTAAACCCATTTCTCTTTTGGCGTTCTTATAGCAAACCCCACTGGGTGCTTTTCAGGTAGCTTTATTGTAATGCTTTCTTCGCAAGTAAATTTTGAGGGAAAGATGCCATATTTATTATGCTCTTCAACAAAAGTGTTTGCACTGTGACCGTGCTTATTCAGTTTTTCTCCACTTGCACCGAATGAAGTCAGAAGTTTAATAATTTCTTCGTCCTTTTCATTTGCTACAGCAGCCATCAAAGGCGTATTGCCTTCTTTATCCTCCACATTAGGATCTGCTCCATTAATCAGCAATCTTTTTACATTTGAAAGATCATTAGCCATCACCGAAGCAAAAAGGTTGTTTGAATCAAAAACAACCGTTAAATCTCCAATACTTTGCTCGACCACTTTTATTAAATCGCTATTTCCAGTTTCCAGAGCATTAAAATAGAGCTTATGCTTATTACTCTCTTCAGTCTTCAATCCATTTTCAGTTAAAAACTCAAACATAAGATGCGGGCTTTCTCTAGCAATGACGGCTTCATTCAAAAGGTCATAATGCTGATTAGTTTTGGGTAAACGATATCCGATTTCTAATAAGCTTTTAATCAGATCGATTCTTCCCAATCTAACTAACCAAACTATAATCTTGTCTTTTGCTTCATGATCAGCTGTATAAAGGAAATGTTGACAATCCTTAACAACAGTCGAAGGAAATTCGCCCTTTGTGACTTTATGATAAACATCATTTTCAAGACAATTTGATGAATCGTCTGGCTTGGCAACTAGATTCAATGAAGCCAGTAACAAAATTAATAACCAAACTTTCATAAGGTTCTCTTTTGAAAACATCGAAATATTTTCATTAAACGAAAGAAAATAGGAATGGGGGTTATATTATGGCAATTCATCTCAAAAATTCCTTTTGTTAACTATTATTTTTCTAATACTGAAAATATTCTCGCTATCATACCAAACCAACCCCAACAAACAAAATACTTGAATCTCTTCAGCCCATAAGATAAGGTCAATCCATCCAGAACTGACATAAAAACCAACAGTTCTGCTCTGTTAATAATCCGGAGGAAATAAAAACATGAAGAAGTACCAATCAATAATCAAGTGGATGATTTTCATAGTCTGCATAGCAGCACCAAATGTCCACGCAAAGAAAAGACCAATAACTTTAGAGCAAACCGTTATGGCCAATCGTGTCGCCAGTAGCGAAATCTCACCAGACGGCCAACACATCGCCTACACATTAAGTGTTCCAAGAACTGTTTATGTAGATACTGACGGACCTTCCTATGGGGAATTACACGTTACTGATAAAACAGGTAACAGCCGTAAATTTATTACCGGAAAGGTTAATGTAGGCGCCATTTCATGGAGCCATGACAGTAAATACATTTACTATCTATCAAAAAGAAATGATGACGAATTTAGCGCGGTTTATCGGATTGCAATTGACGGTGGTGAATCTGAAAAAATGGTTACTGCTAATTCAAATATTACAGCCTATTCATTAAATCACGATACCAGCAAGCTGGTTTATCTGGCCAAACCTAAAGCCGATCCTTCGGAAAAAGAGTTGACGGAAAAAGGCTTTAAAGCCAATGTTTATGAAGAATCAGTTAAAAAGACAGAAGCCTGGCTGGTGGATTTAAATTCAGAAGAGCCGAAAGCAGAAAAGATTGATATTGATGATAATGTGCTATCTGTCGATTTCCACCCCACCAATAATAATTTGTTGGTTAGAGCCACACCCACATCCTTGATTGATGATGCATACACCGTCTCTCAATACCGTGTCTACAACTCAAATGGTAAAGTGCTCCAATCCTTTAAAACTGAAGGTAAACTGGGCGCTGCCAGTTGGTCAGCCAATGGTAAATATGTGGCGATTATCGGATCTGAAAACAAAAACGATCCATCAGATGGCAGATTGTTTATTGCAGATGCCAACAATGGAAAGCTCAACGAAATGGCGAAAGGCTACTACGGCCATATTCGTGATATTGAATGGACTTCGGAACATCAGGTTGTCTTTTTAGGTCATGTCGGTACACAAAGCGAAGTTGGCGTAGTTAACATTGATAATGGCTCGATCAATCAAAAAGTAGATTTTGGTGATGTGGTCATCAATGCAATTAAAACAGATGCTTCAGGCAAAAATATTATTGGTGTTGGCAGTTCAGACAGCCATCCTTATGAAGTGTTTGATTTAAGCACTGGTAAACCAAAAAAACTAACCGATTCAAATCCATGGCTGCAAGATGTATTGATGCCAAAACAGGAAACCATTACCTATAAAGCCAGAGATGGTGTTGAACTGCAAGGCGTTCTGGTTTACCCGCAAGATTATCGCAAAGGTCGTAAATATCCACTCATTATGATGGTTCACGGTGGCCCTGAAGCACATATTAGTGATGGTTGGCTGGATAGTTACTCCTACCCGATCAAATATGCAACCAACAATGGCTTTGCAGTGTTCTTGCCAAACTATCGCGGTAGTACAGGACGTGGAGTTGAATTCTCAAAAATGGGGCAAGGTGATTATGCAGGTGCTGAATTTAATGATCTGGTAGATGCTATTACTCACCTGTCTAATCAAGGCATAGTTGATAAGAAGAAAGTCGGTATTACTGGTGGTTCTTATGGTGGTTATGCTTCTGCATGGGCAGCAACTGCTTTAAGTGAGCA
>JAOUOC010000271.1 GCA_029880585.1 Gammaproteobacteria bacterium | reverse complement strand
CGCCAAGTTGGCTGGTGCTCGAGTGATAGCAATTACCAGTAGTGCCGAAAAAGGCGAACAGGCCAAAAATTCCGGTGCCGATATTGTTCTGAATAGAAATGAGGGAGATTACTGGCAGGAGATTGCAAACTTAACCAACCAGCGCGGCGTAGATGTGGTGATTGAAAATGTTGGTAAGGCAACCTGGTCACAAAGTATAGACAGTCTAAAAAAAGGTGGTCGTCTGGTAACTTACGGTAGAACTTCTGGTCATTTGGTTGAAACAGATATTAAAAAGATTTTCTGGAATCAGTTAAGTATTCTGGGTTCGACCATGGGTAGTCGTCAGGATTTTTATCAGGTGATGCAACTGGTTTTCAAAGGGAAGCTAAAACCTGTCATTGATAGTGTTTATCCTTTGGAGCAAGCAGCAGATGCCTATCAAAGACTAAAAGATGGTAATCATTTTGGAAAGGTGATTGTTAAAATAAACTGACAGTAATGCTACAAATAAGTTATAACTGATTTGTTTTAAACAGCTAACATCTATCAAGCGTATATTTTTCAAGTGGTCTAACCACAGTTTTAAACGCTCACAGGCGTTTATATTATTTGAAATCTTATGGGAGTTGACATAGGATCGTTGGGTTGATTATAGAAGTGAGAGATTTATGTACGCAGAAATTATAGGTTGGGGAAAATGCGCGCCACCGGCTGTTCTTACCAATAAAGATCTGGAAAGTTTTATGGAAACTTCTGATGAATGGATTCAGACCAGAACCGGAATTAAACAACGCCATGTAAGCCATGTACCTTGTTCGGAATTGTCTAGAGTGGCAGCTGAAAGAGCGATTGCTTGTGCTGGAATAAAAGCCGAAGATATTGACCTTGTTATTCTGGGTACAACCAGTCCCGATGAAATCATTCCAAATTCAGCCAGCATTGTGGTTAATGCTATTGGAGCTGTTAATGCAACCGGATTTGATATTAATTCTGCCTGTACCAGTTTCTTGTATTCCTTAAATGTTGCAACTGATATGATTAAGGCTGGCTCCATAAAAACAGCACTTGTCATAGGTATGGAAAAAGTGACGCGTTATCTGGATTGGGAAAAACGTGATTCTGCCGTTTTGTTTGGTGATGGTGGCGGTGCTGTTGTATTGCAGGCAACTGAAGAGGCACTTGGTTTAATTGATGCAAAATTAAGCCTTGTTCCTGAAACCAGAGAAATGATTCATATTCCTGGTCTGGGAATGGATCACACAAATCAAACGCTGCAGGAATTTCATTATTCAATTAATTTTACGGGGCAGGATGTTTTTAAGCATGCCGTAAGAGGAATGTATGAAGCCTGTGATACAGTTTTGGCAAGGACTGGAATTTCTCTGGAAGATATAGATTTTTTTATACCTCATCAGGCTAACTTGAGAATTATTCAGACTTTGGCCAAACGTATGCATGTTGATATGGAAAATGTGATGGTTTGTGTAGATAAGTACGCCAACACATCAGCGGGAACCATACCATTGTCATTATGTGATGCTTTGGAAGCTGGCAGGATCAAACCTGGCATGACCATGCTAACAGCTTCATTTGGTGCAGGATTAACTTGTGGTGGCGGCTTAATCAAATGGGGAGAACGAGTAGTTCCATTAGGAGAGTCGGACGCTGAATTACCGCCATGTAATGAAACTGCATTGGAATTGATCCAACCAGCTATTGATTTTAATAAAGCCTATTATGCGAAAAAGGCTGATTAATACATTCCATTGTTGTTCCAGTCTTTATTTAAATTTAACGTCAACAGGAAACTGAGTTATGAAAAAACTTAATCGTGTAGTCCTATTATTATGCACTTTTCTTTTTGTTACAGCTTGTCAGCAAGAGGAAAGCAATAATGAAGTTGCAGTAGAATCAGTATCAGAGTCAGAAAGATTAAATCAGTGGTTTGACGTAAAATATGAAGAAAGGCTACAAATGAACCCCATGTCCCTAACGGCAATGGGTAGAAAGGATAAATACGATCAACTTGGTGATTTTACTGAAGCAGAGCAACTCAAGCAACTTGAGTGGATGAAGCAAAGTGTTGACGAGCTTAAAGCTAACTTTGAATACAGCAAGCTGGATAAAGAAACCAAAACTTCATATGACATCTGGATGTATCAATATGAGAGAGCCGTTGAATCAAATAAATTTAAAGATAGTGGTTATGTGTTTACTCAAATGCATGGCATCCAATCCAGATTGGCACAATTTATGATTAATTTTCACAAGGTTGAAGATGAATCGGATGCACAGGCATACAATAAACGTATTTCAGGTGCAGCAAAAGCAATTAGTGATCTACTTGATATTGCCAAACAAAGAGCTTCTCAAGGCGTTAGACCACCAAGATTTGCTTATGATGCTGTTATCAGGGAAGCACAGAATTTGATCAGTGGTGCACCGTTTGAAGAAGGTGACAATTCTCCACTTTGGTCTGATATAAATAAGAAAATAGACCAATTGGTCGGCAAGTCGATTATTACGGCAGAACAAGCAGAACAGTTGAAAGAAGAAGGCAAAGCCGCTTTGCTTAATGACTTTAAACCAAGTTATGAAAATCTGATTAACTGGTTTAAAAAGGATATTGATAGCACTTCAGAACTTGCCCATGGCGTTGGCAGTTTGCCCAATGGTAAAGCGTTTTATAATCATCGTTTAAATGCCAGTACGACAACCAGTCTGACTGCTGATGAAATTCATCAGATTGGTCTGAATGAAGTTGCACGACTAACAGAAGAAATGATGGCTATTAAAGAAAGAGTTGGTTTTGAAGGTGATTTAAAAGCCTTTTTTAAGTTTATCAAAACCGATGAGCGTTTTTTCTATCCTAACGATGATTCGGGTAGACAGGCCTACATAGACGATAGCAAAGCCTATCTGGATTTTCTTAACCAAAAACTGCCAGATTATTTTGGCATTCTACCTAAAGCCCGTCTTGAAGTTAAACGGGTAGAAGCCTTTCGTGAGCAGCCAGGCGCAGCTCAACATTATTCTCGTGGCACACCAGACGGTAAAAGACCAGGTGTTTATTATGCTCACTTGATTGATATGACCAGCATGCCAAAAAATGAAATGGAAGCGATTGCCTATCATGAGGGTAATCCGGGTCACCATATGCAAATTTCAATTGCTCAGGAATTAACCGGTATTCCAAAGTTCAGAACTCAGGCTGGCTTTTCAGTCTATAGCGAAGGTTGGGGACTTTATTCAGAATTACTGGCAAAGGAAATGGGTGCTTATCAGAATGATTACTCTGACTTTGGTCGTTTGATCACTGAAATGTGGCGTGCGGTACGTCTGGTAGTTGATACCGGAATGCATGCAAAAGGCTGGAGTGAAGAGCAGGCGGTTCAATTCTTTTTCGAGCACACGCCGATAGCTGAAGGTGCTGTTCGTTCCGAAGTTAGACGTTACCTGGTTTGGCCGGGACAAGCAACCAGTTATAAAATTGGTATGTTAAAAATTCTGGAACTGAGAGCTAATGCAGAAAAAACCCTG
>JAOUOC010000270.1 GCA_029880585.1 Gammaproteobacteria bacterium | reverse complement strand
CGGGCAAAAATGTACTGCCATTCGACGTGCTATTATGCCATCCAATATGATTGATCCGGTGAGCGAAGCTTTAATCAAGCGTTTGAAGTCGACTGTTATTGGTGATCCAACACAGGACGGTGTTCGTATGGGTGCTTTGGTTGGCAAAACACAAAGAGATGACGTTTTGGCAGCCATAGAACAGTTAAAACAGGGTAGTGAAGTCTTGTTGGATGGGTTGAATAATTTTCAATCTGTTGGCATCGAAGCGGACAAAGGAGCATTTATGGCGCCGACTTTACTCTGTTGTAATGATCCGATTAAAAATACCAATCCACACAATATTGAAGCATTCGGTCCGGTAAGCACCTTGATGCCTTATAAAGATTTGGACGAAGCGATTGCACTGGCTAAAATGGGTAAAGGAAGTTTGGCGGGTTCGGTATTTACTGCTAATCCAGAACATGCCAGAGAGATTATTCTTAATACAGCCGCTTATCATGGCCGTATGATGGTGATTGACCAAAGTTCAGCAAAAGAATCTACAGGACACGGCTCGCCACTTGCGAGTCTGGTTCATGGTGGTCCTGGACGAGCTGGAGGTGGTGAAGAGCTTGGTGGTGTTAGAGCTATTAAGCATTATATGCAAAGAACAGCAATTCAAGGTTCACCAACAGCATTAATGGGAATCACAAAACAATATGTTCGTGGTGCTGAAGTTAAAACAGATCGTGTCCATCCGTTTAGAAAGTATTTTGAAGAGCTGGAAATCGGTGAAAGCCTGACAACTCATAGAAGAACGGTTACAGAAGCAGATATTGTAAACTTTGGTTGTGTTTCCGGTGATCATTTCTATGCTCATTTTGATGAAATTGCCGCAAAAGATTCATTCTTTGAAAAACGCGTTGCTCATGGATATTTTGTGATTTCAGCTGCCGCTGGTATGTTTGTCGATCCAGGACAGGGGCCTGTTATTGCCAACTACGGAATCGATAATTTAAGATTTATAGAGCCTGTGGGAATTGGTGATACGATTCAGGTTAAATTAACTGCTAAGCGAAAAGTTAACAAAGGTAAAAAACCTGATGAGAAATATCATACCGGCGTCGTAATCTGGGATGTCGAAGTAACTAATCAACACGGTGAAGCCGTTGCTATTTATGATATTTTGACATTGGTAGAACGTAAGAACAGTTAGTTTTTCAATTCAATAAATGCCAGGATTCATTTTGAATTTTGGCATTGTCCTTTCGCATTGCACCATTCTGAAGATTTTATATTCACTTAACATTGCCAGATATATCCTTTGCAATCAGCAGAAATCCTGACGTTTCAATATATCATTTGCTAATCATTATTTCAGCTTGAAGAAAAATTGAATGTTTTTTGGACGATTTTCCAGAATAGATGTATTTTACCAAAAGGAGCAGGAGAGACAGGAGTTCAGGATTGCCTATAGATCGATATCGCAGCAATCTACAATGAAAATAACAAACACATGGAGTTTTTATGAAAACATATCTAAAGATATTCAGTTTAATTCTTATATTCATATTGTCATCGTGCAAGGATGATAACAATAAGCCAAATACTGATTTTCCGGTTGCTGGAAATTTTGAAGTGGAAGTGCTGTCCAGTCCGCCAGATCAAGTCAGTGGTGGTGATGCAAGAATTAAAATATATGTTCCAGATGGACTTGCGTTAGATCAGGTTGATGTTTACACAGGCGGCATTGTCATAACCAGCATGTTCAATCAAAATACCACTGAACATACATTGGAAGGTCTGGTTACTGGTCTGGCTTTAGGACAAAACAAGATCATGGTCTCAGCAAAAGAAGGCCAAATTAGATCATTTGTGTTAATTTTAACCAATCATTCTTTAACTGGTCCCATTTTTTCTGGCCCACAACAACCCGCATTTTACTGTAGAACAGACGAATTAAATTTGTTAGGTTTAGGCACACCCGATGAAAATTGTATGGTTGAGCCGCTAACGACCTTTGTTTATCGTACAACCGGTAATTCATGGGCAGAGTACACTCCCGGTATGGCAAGGCCAGCTGATATGGCGACTACAACAACCAGTGATGGTAATACCGTTGATTTTATAGTCCGCTGGGAACGTGGAACAATTAATCGTTTTATCTATTCAATTGCGATTTTATCCGCTGCAAGTCAGGATTTGGCTCAACCCGATCTCAATACCTGGAACAATCGTTTACTTTATTATTTTCAAGGCGGTGTTGCGATAGGCCATACACAAGGTACATACAGCACACAAAGACTGTTATATGTTGATGGTTTAAGTAAAGGTTACGCTATTGCTTATTCAACAGGCACTAAAACTGGCACGCATTACAACCTTCAAGTGGGTGGTGAAACCGCTATTATGGTGAAAGATCGTTTTGTATCTGCTTATGATGCACCAGAATATACGGTTAGTGTTGGCGGTTCTGGTGGAGGTATTCAACAATATATCTACGCTCAAAACCATCCAGGACTTATAGATGCGGCGGTTCCCCAATATTCCTACCCTGATATGATTACGCAAACTATTCATATTGGTGATTGTGAGTTAATTGAGCGATGGGTCGATATGAAACTGTTAGCAGATCCAGCTTCACATTGGCAGGATTGGACGCACAGATCTTTTCTTATAGGATTAAATGCCAGCAATGCCATCAGTAATCCTGTTATTACAAATGGTTTAACACCCTGGATTGCAAATGGTTCTAGTGAATGCACCAAATCATGGCGTGGGTTATCGGCATTGGTTATGAATCCACACTTTGGCACAGTTTGGGGTATTACGCCTGAAGATCAGGTAGGTACAGACTGGACGCATTATGATGATGCTATCAACATATACGGTTATGCAGATGATGGTTATGCGAGAAGTACATGGGATAATGTTGGCGTTCAGTATGGTTTACAAGCGTTAAAAGATGGGAATATCACACCTGCTGAATTTCTTGACTTAAATTTCAATGCAGGCTCATGGAAAAACGAACCGGATATGATTCAGGAAGGTTGCCCATTGATTTCTGCGCTTTGTGGTTTGATAGACGTGACACAAAATTTATATCCAGACCAGATTGATCCCTGGAGTGCGCGTAATATGAACCTGTCTGACGGTGTTAATCCTGCTCCAAGAAGGGAAGCGGACGATGGTGCGATTGAAGCAGCTTATGCTGGAGGTTTGGTTAATACAGGTTCTCCTGATATTCCAATGATTGATTTAAGGCATTATCTTGAAGGTGTTTTGGATATGCATAACTCCCATCAATCTTTTGCAGTAAGACAGCGTTTACTTGATTATGATGGAGACGCATCGAACCAGTTGATCTGGTTCGTTGATCCAGGCGCACCATTGCATGATCCAACACCTTATGCGCTTGATGTACTTGATCGCTGGATGGATAATATCAAGGCTAATCCTGAGATGTCTATTGCGGCAAACAGACCTGATGATGCACGAGATTCCTGTTTTGATGGAGCCGGAACACTTGTGGCCTCTGGCGATGATGTTTGGGATGGTATTATTGA
>JAOUOC010000269.1 GCA_029880585.1 Gammaproteobacteria bacterium | reverse complement strand
TGCGGGTGTTGGATAAATAGCTTGTCGTTCTGGCAGAGGACAGAATCCATATAAAGTCATTGCGAACGAAGTCTATCTACTGAGGACAATTGAGTAAATAAATGATATTTTAATATCTGTCATGTTAGAGGCTGCAATAAATGAAATTCTTAACTTTATTTATAATATTTATTATTTCCAAACATGTTATGGCTGGGTATGAACTTCATATAGAAAAGAAAGGCGGAATATCGCTTGAAAGTTGGCTTCAATTATGTGAATCAGATCCTTCATTAACTTATGAAAATTCTATAAGCTTCACTAATCCACACACTAAAGAAGTTATTACTATTGATGGTGAAGGAATGTGTGTTTGGGGCGTAGAAGGTTCTCGCACCACATTTGATTTTAGAACAGATAAAATATCATTTAAGTATTCTGATGATGCATTAGTTAAGGCAAAAGAAATAGCAATTAAATTGAAAGCAACAATCAGAGGCGATGAAGGTGAACGTTATTAGAAACTTAATAAGTAATAATATTTGTCTTTGCGCAGTCCAAACCTGGTAAAAAAATGAATCAACCCCACAAAATAATTACGATTATGTTGTTATTAATAGCTAACAGTACTTCTGCATGTGAAATATCAGATATCAAAGCATTTGCAAATGATATTGCTTCTTCATACAAATCAGGAACAATGGACTCTCTTGATAACAAGCATGTTTTAAAATCACCATTAGAAGTGACTATAGAACATTCTTTGATTGAAGATACTTTTGAAAAGAAAACATTTAAAAATTTCAAAAGTATTCAGTCGCGGCTTGCATCAAGAGAAAGTGACGGTTTACCACAGCGAGAGATAAGAAAGTTAAAAGAGTGTAGCAATGGCAAGTGTTCTTACGATTTTTATGAAGGTATTTTTCACAACACATTGTATTTATATGATTTGAAATATAGCGGTAAAGAAAATTGTGCCACTTTATTAGCAATACATCTTTTTGATGGGGATTAAAAAGTATCCAAAATCTGAAATAAAAGGAGAATAATTTGCCATTTACACCTATCCATATGGGACCAGGTATTTTTCTGAAATCATTACTGCAAGGAAGCTTTAGCTTGATGGTCTTTGGTTGGGCTCAAATTATCATGGACATCCAACCGCTTGTTGTCCTGATTACAGGTGAGGGTCATTTGCATGGTTTCACGCATACTTATGTTGGCGCAACATTGTTGGCAATTTTTTCTGCGCTAACCGGAAAATATCTATCTGAATTAGGATTGCGAATATTAAGAATTGATGATCATGGAAAGCCAATTTCAATAACGTGGAAAATTACTTTTATTAGTTCATTTGTTGGCACTTATAGTCATGTTATTCTAGATTCGATTATGCATAGAGATGTTGAACCTTTTTATCCTTTTTTCAGCGAGAATGAATTATTGGGAATGATCACGGTTGCTCAGTTACATAAACTATGTTTGTATTCGGGATTGGTGGGCGCTGTGTTGTATTTTGTAGTTAGCTATATAATTGAAAGAAAGAAAATATGAACCTAATTATCAAAGCAACAATAAAAGCCTTAATACCAACCATCTTCTTGGTTGGCTCTATGATTTATATACTCCTGAATTACTCATCTGAAGGAGAGACGGGTGGGATAGATATTTTTAGAACAAGTGTGGCTTTTTAATCTTATTGGTTTTGTTTACATTACCATTGTTAGGTAGAGAGTACAGAAGAATAAATCTTGATAAATATAAAGAAAGAATGCATCCGCTTGAATCACCTTTGGTATTTATTATCTGGTTAGTGGTAATGATTTTGTTTGTTCGATTATAAGTAAGGAAATCAATCCTCCCAGTTGAAACCCTCACCTAAAAAAGGTTAAAGTTGTCC
This sequence comes from Gammaproteobacteria bacterium, assembly GCA_029880585.1. Lineage (GTDB taxonomy): Bacteria > Pseudomonadota > Gammaproteobacteria > Enterobacterales > Kangiellaceae > Aliikangiella. The sequence goes on along the minus strand of JAOUOC010000269.1, from coordinate 1,662 downwards.
CTTGTTTTTTTAGTTTGGAATCCGTAATGAAACGTTTAATATCTGTTCTGGCATTATTAACTCTAATGTCTGCCTGCACCCCGGAAGTTGGTTCACCAGAATGGTGTAAAGCCATGAAGGAAAAGCCCAAAAAAGAATGGACCATTGGTGAAAGTAAAGATTATTTAAAACACTGCATAATGTAAAACAAACAAAAAAGGTTAAGGGATGCAATCATTCTACTGGTTCGATTTTGAAACTTTTGGCATTAATCCCGCCAAAGACAGACCCTCTCAATTTGCCGGTATTCGTACCGATCAGGATTTCAACATCATTGGCGAACCATTAAATATCATGTGCAAGCCCGCCGATGACTTTTTACCGCATCCCGAAGCCTGTCTGGTTACTGGCATCACACCTCGGCAAGCCTTAAAAGATGGTATTAGCGAACGAGATTTTTTCAGGTTGATCCATCTGGAATTATCTACAGCTGAAACCTGCGCAGTCGGTTACAACAATATTCGATTTGACGACGAAGTGATCCGCTTTGGTTTTTATCGTAATTTTTACGATGCCTATGCAAGAGAATGGCAAAACGGTAATTCCCGCTGGGATATTCTGGATATGCTGCGAATGACTCATGCGTTACGACCAGAAGGGATTAACTGGCCATTAAATGAAGAAGGCAAACAAAGTTTTAGACTGGAACATTTATCAGTAGCTAATGGTATTGAACACGAAAATGCTCATGACGCATTGGCCGATGTTTACGCGACGATTGCCATGGCAAAACTGGTTAAAGAGAAACAACCGCGATTGTTTGATTTCCTGTTTGAGTTGCGTAACAAAAACAGAGTTATGGCAGAAATTGATTTGGTGACTGGCAAGCCCTTCGTACATTGTTCAGGTATGCTGGGCGGTGATCATGCCTACACAGGCGTAATGGTGCCGATGATTTCACATCCAACCAATAAAAACAGCGTGATTTGTTTAAATCTGGTGCAGCTGGAAGATGATTTGTCAGAATTGAGTGTGGAAGATATTCAGCAGAGAATTTTTACTCGCCAAAGTGAATTACCCGAAGGGGTTAAACGATTACCTATCAAAGAAGTCCATTACAACAAATGCCCGGCCGTTGCGCCCATTGGCGTTTTGAATGAAGCGGCACAGGAAAGATTAGGCATTGATGTGGATGAATGTATGTTGAAGGCTGAGATGATTAATTCCGGTATTGATGACATAAACGCAAAAATATTACAGGCTTATCAAGGTCATCAGTTTGAGCCAGTGACTAATCCCGATCATGCTTTGTACTCAGGCGGATTTTTCTCGCCAGCTGACAAAAACAAAATGGATGAGATTCGCCAAAGCGATTGGCAAAAACTGTCGGGTTCACAATTTAACTTTAATGATGACCGACTGGAAACTTTATTATTCCGCTATCGTGCGAGAAATGCGCCTGACACTTTAACGGATGCAGAAAAACAGCGATGGGATGCGTATCGCCAAGAGCAATTTAATAATGCTGATTCCGGTACGACATTGATTTATTCAGAGCTGATTGAAAGACTGGATCAGCTATCACAAGATAGTAGCAATGATATTGTAATCCTCAATGCTGTTCGTGATTATGCGGAAAGCGTGGTGAAGGGGTTGTAGAACTCATCCCCTGGCCCTTTTCTC
>JAOUOC010000268.1 GCA_029880585.1 Gammaproteobacteria bacterium | reverse complement strand
AATGAGTGGAAAAACCGACTATCATGATCTTGGGCTGCTGGTAAAAACCGGCTCACCTATTATTACTGTAGAAACCCGTGAAGAAGTCAGAACAATTAACGTTTTGTGTCAGATTGCAGTCGCTCACGGCAGACCATTATATTCATGGGATCACGTTGACGGACTAAAACGTGCTGATTTTAAGACCGACTTTCATAAAGACGAATCCACCATCGACCCGATGGCAATGTTGGAGCATATTAAAAAATCCAATCAATCCTGTATTTATGTGTTGTGCGACTTTCATCCACACTTTGAAGATTCACCCAGAGTGGTTAGGATGATTAAGGAAATTGCACTTAATAATGAAAAAGTGCGTCAGACAATTATTTTTGTTTCTCACCAATTAAAACTACCACCAGAAATTAGCGCCTATGCTTCACGCTTTGAATTGTCATTACCTGACACCAAACAACTTGAAGCGCTGGTAAAGGAAGAAGCGCAAAACTGGTCCAAACAAAACCACAATCAAAAAGTAAAAACCGATTCAGCCACCTTGAGCAAGCTGGTTAATAATCTGGTGGGCACTACCTTTGCCGATGCCAGACGTCTTATCAGAAATGTCATTGCAGATGGCATGATTACAGATGATGATTTACCAACACTCAGCAAGGCAAAATTTGAATTACTGGATATGGACAGTGTGCTGAGTTTTGAATACGAGACATCAAGATTCAGTGAAGTAGGTGGTTTAACACACTTAAAAAGCTGGCTGCAGAAAAGAGAAAAAGTTTTTCTGGATCGCAATGCACCTTTGCAACCACCAAAGGGCATTATGCTGGTTGGTATTCAGGGTGGCGGAAAAAGTCTGGCAGCAAAAGCCGTTGCCGGAATGTGGGGCGTTCCTCTGTTGCGGCTGGATTTTGGTGCGATTTACAACAAATATCATGGTGAGTCGGAAAAGAATTTAAGAGAATCTCTGAAAATGGCAGAACTGATGGAACCTTGTGTGCTATGGCTTGATGAGATTGAAAAAGGCATCTCAACAGGTGAATCCGATGGCGGCACATCCATGCGAATTCTGGCTACATTACTTACCTGGATGGCAGAGAAAAAGCAGCGGGTTTTTGTCGTTGCCACAGCCAATGATATTTCAAAACTGCCGCCGGAATTAATGAGAAAAGGCAGGCTTGATGAAATCTTTTTTGTCGATCTGCCTGATTACAAATCGCGCATGGAAATATTTGCCATTCATATAAAAATGCGCGATCAGGATTCATCCAAAATTGACCTGAAAAAACTGGCAGAGGCGACCGAAGGATTTACTGGATCGGAAATAGAGCAAGCTGTTGTTTCAGCCTTGTATCATGCTTATTCAGAAGGTCATGAGTTGACGACAGAAAGTATTATTGAAGCGATTAGTCAAACCAGACCGTTATCGGTTGTGATGAAAGAAAAAATAGATGCGTTAAGGGATTGGGCGCAATCAAGAACCGTGATGGCTAATTAGAGTCGAGATTCAGGAGCGAGGAACGAGGAGCTGGGCTCTGGGAGTCAAACTCTAGAAACTAGAAACTAATTTTGGCCCGCCAAAAAAATCGACAGGCCAAAAGTATTTTTTAGTGAATTTTGATCTTCTTGCTGCTTTCCACAACTTCCTGCTTGGGTAGAACAATATTCAGAATACCGTCCTTGTTTTCAGCTTTAATTGCAGAAGTATCAATATTTTCCGGCAAGGCAAAGCTGCGTGAAAAACGGCCGTAAAAACGTTCAATACGATGTTGTTTTTCATCCTTGCTTTCCAGCTTCTTCTCGCCACTGAAAGTCAGGACACCTTTATTCACTTCGATGTTAATATTTTCCTTTGGAATACCAGCCAGCTCGGCTTTTATTTCAAAGTTTTTGTCGTTTTCGATGATATCAACGTTAGGTGACCAATCTGTATTAAATAAATCATCACTATCGTTATGCATCAAAGAACGGTTGTAGGTTTTAAACCAATTATCCATTTCTCTAAATGGATTGAAACGAATCATGTTCATCATTACCTCCTCAGTAAAACTGACTCAAGACAAAAAAGAACAACACATTAAACCGGTTTAATTGTAATTGTTGTTAGCTACTATATAGGGATGGAGAAAAAAGTTTCAAGAGGTGTAAATATAATTTTTTAAGAGGCGGCCTTCACGCAATTTTTGCCTTTCTGTTTGGCTTCATAAAGTGCAACGTCAGCTCGTTCAAACAGTTCTGAAAAATTTTCATTTGGCTTTGACAGTTCAGCAACACCGATACTGACGGATACTTTTAAATTATGAATTTTTAGTTGATAAATTGAGCGTCGTATATGTTCAGCCTTGTCTTTTGCTTTATTTATTGGACAGACATCCATAAGAATAACAAATTCTTCTCCACCGTAACGAGCTACAACATCAGATTCTCTGTGGTTTGATTTTAACAGGGAGGCAACTGATTTTAGGACATCATCTCCGGCAAGATGACCGTGTTTATCATTGATCTGCTTAAAGTCATCAATATCAATAACCAATAAACTGACCGGCTCATTATGGCGATTAGCACGAGCAATTGTATGTGAAGCTATCTTGATCAAATGGTGGCGGTTATAGAGGCCAGTTAATTGATCCTCCAGAGCCATTTTGCCTAATAAATCACTTTGAGCTTTTAAAGTCAGATGAGTATTAACTCTTGCTCTGACAAGTTTGGGATGAATCGGTTTGGTAATATAATCTACCGCCCCGTATTCCAGTCCCTTGACTTCATTATCAACACCGGTTTTACCTGTAATAAAAATAATCGGTAGCGATTCGGTAGCCTTATTGTTTTTTAACTGTTGGCAGACTTCATAGCCGCTCATGCCGGGCATTTCAATATCCAGTAAAACCAAATCAGGAATCTTGCCCTGGTTGATAATGTCGAGGCATTGCTCGCCGCTGGTGGCGACTAGGATTTTATATTGATCTTTTAAACATTCAGACAAAATTTTCAAATTTGCCTTTGAGTCATCTACCACCAGAATATAACTATCCTGACTCAAGCTATCATGACCCGACTTTTCTTTTTTTAACGCTTCCACTTTTATTTCCGTGTTTAATAATAGCTAAAATATCATCTACTTTTTTGTCAGCAAGATCGAAATCAAGATTTTCAATAAAAGCCGATAATTCTTCGAATTCCTGTTGAAGTTCATCAATTGGGCAAGATTGATTTAATTCTTCTACATCTTCTGTTGTAAGGTATTCATGCGCAGAAACGCGATCTTTAAATTCCATTATTTTATTACCCATTGAAGATAACTTCTTTTTAGATGCCTTGGCCAACACAACAGTATTAACTTCTTTGGGTGATTCTACTTCTTCTTTTTCAGCAATATATTGCTCCAGAAGTTTTTTTACTGTGCTGAAATCATTATTAAGGGTGACAATTAGTTCGGAATAATTGTTGGTGTTTTTTTCTTTTGTTTCTTCTTCAAGCGTTTTGGCTGTGGCTTGTAATTTCAAGGCGCCAAGGTTTGCTGCTACACCTTTTATGGTATGTGCAACAAGAGAAA
>JAOUOC010000267.1 GCA_029880585.1 Gammaproteobacteria bacterium | reverse complement strand
TGGCAGTCGTTTATTAACCTTAATTCTGATTTGGTTGATGATTGTATCAAGGTATTATTGAATTATTATTCTGAGGAAGTGTTGTTTAGTGAGAAGGCGAGAACGTCGTTGGTTGAGGCGAATGTTAAGGAGATTGTGTAAAATAAACATCGTCATTGCGAACGAAGTGCGGCAATCTTCTGATGACAAATGAGGATGGAACGTGGTAGATTTGGTTAGCAGAAAAAAATAAATCTTTAAAAAGCAAGGAGAAAAGGTGTGAGAAAATTAATTACTATAATCGCTCTTTTTATTTTAAGTAGCTGTAGTTCGGTGCCTCGTCAGCAGAATCTAAATTACGAAGGAAATATTGCTTTGGATAGAGGTAATTATAGTGTAGCAATACAAAAGTTCCATAGAGCTCTTAATGAATCTGTCTCGGCTAGCGATGACCAATATCATGCAATAGCAATGTATGGTTTAGGTCGTGCTTATGGATATTTATGCCAATTTAAAGAGTCTGAGAAATGGCTATTGAAATCCATTAGTGCTAGAGAGTCACTTCCTAATACAAAGCATGCTTACCTTTCTCAGAATATAATGGAATTGGCGAGGCTTTACAAAGCAAATAAAGAGTACTCTAAAGCAAACATTCAATTTGAACGAGCAATTCTGATTCTTGAAGAATTAGATATTCGAGAATCTGATCCGATTGGATATGCCGGAGTTCTTGAAGATTTTATGTTCACTCTCCGAGCGGCAGGTAATAACAAAAGAGCAAAGGAAATATCTAACATTATTGCCAAATTGAAATCTGACAACGTAAATAAACCAGCTTATTTTGTAGCAAAGCAATATCCAGATAACTGCAAGGAATGATTATTGTGCTGTAGCCGCGATGCCAATCGAGGTTCATTCCCCTGATTTCGCAATTAAATTGCTTCATCAAGGCTACGTTTGGAGAGTAATAGGAATTCTATGGATACTGGTCTACGCCAGTATGACAGGAGAGGTAGCATTTTAATCTTGCGTCATTCTGGCGTAGGCCAGAATCCAGTAAAAATAAAAAACAAGGATGTTATAGTAAATGAAAAAACGTACGCCAGCTGTTTACATAATGACGAATAAAACCTATGGAACATTATATATCGGTGTAACCTCATGTCTAATTCAAAGAGTATGGCAGCATAAACATAAAGAATTAGATGGCTTTACCGCCAGATATGATCTGGATAAATTGGTTTGGTATGAAGCGCATGAAACTATGGAAAGTGCTATTTCAAAAGAAAAAGCGATGAAATACTGGAAGCGGGAATGGAAGGTGAAAAGAATAGAAGCATTAAATCCTGATTGGAAAGATTTATACCCTGATATTTTGTAAAGAGAGATGGATACTGGCCTACGCCAGTATGACGGATGAGAGGTACAGCTTTTGAAAGGACACCATTCTGGCGCAAACCAGAATTCAATATATAATATCAAAGAGAACCTTTTTGATGGTTATTTCCTCTAATTACGCAAAGGGTTTGCTTCATCAAGGCTACATTTTATAGGTAATTGTCTTTGGGAGATTGCTGCGTCGCAAGCTCATTGCAACGACGAGTTATCATTGAGGTTGACGTAATTCGTTAAAAAGACAGTTTATTTGACAGCCTTCGACAGGCTCAGGGAGCTTATGGATTCTGGTCGACACCAGAATGACTGTGAAGTTATAAATTCCCCGCAATCCCTTTAATTTTCTGCACCATCGCCTGAAGTCCATTGCCACGGGTCGGGCTGATGTGTTTGATTAAATCGAGTTGGGCGAAAAAATCTTCGATATCAAAATTCAAAATTTCATCAGCAGTTTTATCGTTGTATGCCGCCATAACCAAGGCAAGTAGGCCTCGAACTATAAGAGCATCGCTATCTACAATAAACTGGAACTTGTCATCAATTTGTTGAGGTTCAATCCATACCTGACTTTGACAACCGGGAACAAGTCTATCATCGGTTTTTAAATCATCAGGCATATCAGGTAATTCTTTGCCTAAATCAATGATGTACTTGTAGCGGTCTTCCCAGCTATCAAAAAAGCTGAGGGTATCGATAATATCTTCAGTTGAATGCATAACAGACTTTAACTTTTGAATTTAAAAAAACATGCCAGTTTCAAGTTTGGCTTCATCGCTCATCATATCACGCGACCAGGGCGGGTCAAAGACAAGCTCAACATCTACCTGCTCAACATTAGGTACTTTGGCTACACGATATTTAATATCGCTAACTAACACTGGTCCCATGCCACAGCCAGGTGCTGTAAGGGTCATTTCAATAGCAACGGTTTTATTATTTTGATCAATGGCAACTTTATATATCAAACCCAAATCAACAAGATTGACCGGAATTTCAGGATCAAAGATACTTTTGAGCGCTTGCCAGACCTGATCTTCTAATATTGTATCGGTCTTATTTTCATCAAATTCCAGCTTTTCCGGTTTCAATCCCAGATTACCAGCATCCGTACCATCCACACGGGCCATATTGCCATTAACTGCAACGGTATAATTACCACCCAGAGCTTGAGTAATGGTCACAAAGGTATCTTTCGGGATCATGATTTTAGTGCCTGAGGGAACCAGACGAGCAGGGCAGTCAGAAACCGCTACAACCATTTGTCTTTGTGTGGACATGACTTAACCTCAACCTTCTACACTAAAACTTTCACCACAACCGCAAGTGCCGGTGGCATTTGGATTGGTAAAGTTCAAACGATAATTGACACCTTCCTGAATGTAATCAACCTGAGTTCCTTTGATTAAAGGGATCACCTGGGGAGAAACATATAAAATCAAACTTTCATTCAAGGGATATTGAATGGCATCTTCATCAAGTTCAAGCGCCAATTCCAACAAGTATTTGTAACCTGAACAGCCACTTTCTTTTACATTAAAGGTGATGCCGTAGGCTTGTTGTTTTTCAACTTGCTTGCTTAAATGTTTGATAGCCGAATCGGTAAATACGACAGGATTTTTATCTGTTAATTGGTCTGGATTGTAGGTTGAAACACTCATTTTATTTTCCAATAGGTATATGTCAAATAAAGTACCAGTTAATCATACAAGTAAAGTAATTGCTTTTTCCAAAGCTTCGAAAAATTGGTCAATTTCTGCTTTGGTATTGTAAAAAGTCAAAGATGCTCTAATTGTACCCGTAATGTTTAAAGCTTCCATTAAAGGCATGGCACAATGATTGCCAGTTCTTACAGCGATTCCCTGCTGGTCCAGAATCATGCCAATATCCTGTGCATGGCAGCCTTGTACCACAAAACTCAACACTGAAGTTTTATTTGGCGTATCGCCCATAATTTTAATCGAAGGAATTACTCTGGCTTTTTTAGTGGCATAATCAATCAGGGATTGTTCGTAATCAATCAGCTCCTGACGTTGAAATTGTTGCAAATAATCAATGGCTGCTCCCATAGCTATGGCGCCTGCAATGTTTGGCGTGCCCGCTTCAAATTTATAGGGGAGTTGATTGTATGTGGTGCCTTCAAAACTGACACGCTCAATCATTTCGCCTCCACCTTGCCAGGGTGGCATG
>JAOUOC010000266.1 GCA_029880585.1 Gammaproteobacteria bacterium | reverse complement strand
CTTCACTTGAAATTGGTTGTCTAACTTGAGCCAAACTAGCTGTCTGAACTGGTTTATCAACTTTATAAAATTCTTCTGCAGATGCATCGTATTTAAGGCCACAAAATTCAAATATCTTTTTTAAAGCTGAAGAAGGGTTTGATATTAGTTCGTGATGTTTAACATAAAAAATACGCTCTCCCAGCAATTCTTTCCAGTGAGATTTTAGCCTTTCTTCAACTAAAAAATGTTTAGCTATATTTTCTAAAGACCAGCTCCAGTCCTGAGTTTGCGAAAAGAAATTTCTATAACACGACCAAGCAGTATCCTCAATATCTCTTTCAATCCATATAATAGGCGCTTTAGGGAAGGCTTTTGCTATCAACCCCAAAAATCGGCTATTATTAAGTGATTTATCTACAACCGATCCTATTTGGCCAAAACGTTGTTCAATAAGATGCTGATAAGTTTGAATGATCTTTTTATAACAATCATTAACACCGCCCAACTGGTCAGCCCAACTATTAATATTTTCAAATAAAAATCCTTTTGCAGGCATGATACTCAAACGAATAAAATCAAGCTCTCCACCTCCTACAACGTTATTTGTTGATGACAAAATTTGAGTCAATAATGTTGTTCCACTTCTAGGTAAGCCCAAAATAAATATAGGAGCAAAATCAGTTTGGTTATCAGGCAGATTTTTGTAATTATTGAAACTAAATGATGAAACAAGTTGATCAACATACGCTTCATCTGCCTGGAAATCATAGGTTCTTGATGACGACATAATTTTTGCGCCTTTAGAATAATATCCAACTGATTTTTTTATGTCTCCAATATCAGACAAAACCTTTCCATATGCATATAAGAAAGCTGCTTTTGAAATTTGATCATCAAATTTATCCGCGCGATAAATCGACAACATTTTTCTTATATCTTGAGATGAGTTATCAAACTTGGTAATCATTGCATAGGTTAACCAGGAATGCCCTGAATTGGGTTTTAATTTCAAAGCTTCTTTTAAATGAAAGAGCGCTTTATCAGTTTCACCCAATTGTGAATAAACCAGACCAATAAAGTGATGTAATGAAAAATCTTTAGGCAATTTTTCTAATAGCGGCTCTGCAACTTCAAGGCCTCTTCTTAACTGACCCAACTCAGATAAAATCCCCGCCCAACTTAATTTTCTTGAATAGGCATTTTCATCACATTCTGCATATCTTTTAGCTGCTTGGTTCGCTAAATCTACTTCACCAATTGTTGTTGCAATTCTCGCAACACCGCCCCAAGCATTTCCCAAATTTGAATTATTATCAATTAACTGCTTTATGATATTTACAACTTTATCCCTATCACCATTTTTTAGGTTAGGTAAAATTTTGTTGGCTAAATCTAAAGACATTATTAATCACTTCTCAAATAAAAAACCCCCTCAGGGAGGGGGTTTGAAATAGCAAGATTAAACTAGAATTTCCAGCTTGCACTCAAACGAACCGTACGTGGTGTTTGGAATGCATCAGGAAGTCCAAAGTTAGGATCAGGCATCCCGACATATGAATAATCACCATTTGCCGGATCTCTATAACCCGCCACATAATCCGCGACCTCATTAATTTCGGTCATTTCATCATTATTCAGCAGGTTAAAAATATCGATACCTATCGTAGCATCGCCACCCATCAACTTGGTATTGTACTTCAGATTGACATCCAATTTCCAAGTATCAGGTAAGCGACCTAAAGAACCTCTTGGTACAGCAATAGACTCACCGTAGGTATCAGTAGACATATAGAATGACGAGGATCCATACCAGCTGGCAAACATATCTGTTGGATGAACACCAAAAGCGCCATAAGGACGACCAGTTGCATAGGAGAAACTGAATCCGGTTGTCAGATTATCATTTAAAGCAAAAGTACCATAAGCCTTAAATTGATGGCGTCTATCATTTGGTAAATCACCATATCCATGATCAGTTAATCCGGGTTGGTCAAAATTGGTAGTTAAACCAGCGTCTGTTTGACCATTATCTGATCTTACCCAGCCTTCATTATTACCTTCTGAATGTGACCATGTATACGCCAATGTCAACGAATAATCACCGTCCCAAGGGTGTGTAACTTCAAAATCCCACGCTCTATAAGTACGTTTAGCTTTTGGATAACCCAGGTAAGAATTAGGTATAGTGTAAGTTTGGGGGTTTGTTCCACCATTTGGATCAGTAGTAATTGTTGTTACACCACTACCAGGATTAGTTAATACATAGTAATGGAAACCAGAACAGTTAAAACAAGTTTGTCCCTGATCAGCCAAAAATGCATCAAATCCGGCATCAATCGCGATATCTTCTATCGATTCACCTAAATCTCTGTAGGTCCATTTTACACCTGCAATCCAGGAATCATACTGTTTTTGATAACCGACAATAGTTTCTTCAGAAAACATAGGCTCTATAGTTGCGTCAACTGATTCACCAGTGCTTCTTTGTTGACCATCGCCATAGACTGTAGGAGCTCCACAAGTATTCAAGTTAATTGGAACCCCATTAGCATCTGGTCCATCAGTATGACAGAAAGTACGAGTAAATAATTCAGCTCCAGCAAGGCGTACGTTTGTATTTGTTGCTACACCCAAATAGTATTTACCAAATGAAGCATAAACTTTTTCTTCCCCACTACCTGTAGGATCCCACGCCAAACCTAATCGAGGGGCCCACTGATCTTTAATATCAATAAATTTTTCTCCATCTGCATTATAGTTGGCAAAAGCATCATTTCTCATACCAAGTTTTAATGTCAGATCTGGAGTAACTTCCCAGGTATCTTGTACGTAAATCGCTGCATCTTCGGTTTCAAAAGAACCATGATTTTCATAAACACCAACACGAACTCGGCTATCACCTGCGCCGTAGAAATCAGTGTCGTAGCGATAAACAAAACCACCAGAGCGACCAGTGCTTTCATTTGCTGTTAATGTTTGAGTATCGATACCAAATCTTAAGGTATGATCTCCAACATACCAGTCCACATCAAATCTAAACTGTTCACGTTCATCTTCCTGATTTACATTTGTACATAGCACATAACCACTATAATTTTGACCTGTTGTTCTTTCAAAAGCGCAAGGAACATTATATGCTCCATCAGCAAAGGATGAGTTGCTGAACTTGTTTACACCATACATGGCACTGATAGTGACTTGATCAGAAACTACTCCTGTATACTGAATTGACATGTTGTTTCCGCCAATTTCTCTGACGTACGGACCTACAAAAGTTTGAATTCCATTATTGATTGTGCCTGTATCAACATCATAATCACGGTCATCACCAAAGGCTGTAAATTCAAGAATATGTTCATCAGACATATAGTAATCTAATTTCAGACCATAGAACAGGTCTGTTCTATCTGTGTCAGAATAACCTGTGTTTCCGATATTTGTTGATTTTACAACTCTTGGATTTAACAAACCGAAGGCAAATAGTTTATCTTTGATTAATGCGCCGCCAGCCCAGAAGTTATAGTTGGATTCTGAAAGTGTGTCATTTTCAGTATTTAACCAAAGTCCTGAACCATCATTTGAA
>JAOUOC010000265.1 GCA_029880585.1 Gammaproteobacteria bacterium | reverse complement strand
TCTTGTCCAAACATAAGACGTTATGCCAGTTTATCTGTTTTGAAATATCAGAAACAATGGTTAATAAGCATCTGGTTGAATTGCAGCCTGTCTTCCAGAAGATTGCTGATTTGGGTGTTGCCTGGGCTATTAAAAAATATGGTACGCCTGATATTGATTTAAATTATCTGGATTGTTTGCCTATTAATACTGTAAAAATTGACAGAAGAATTATACGTAACATTCATAAAAACAAACCGCAGAAATTACTTTTACAAACGCTTTTGGTTAATGCTAATAGTAAGCATATTAATGTTCTGGTTGATGGTGTGGAAAAAGAAGAAGATGCGATCTATATCCAGAATTCCGGCGTTCAGGGTGCTCAAGGTTATTATTATGCAACGCCCAAAAGACTTACCGGCCTGGAAAAATACCTCAAGGCTGTCTGACACACAATTTCAGGCAAAAAAAAGCACCCGTAAAGGGTGCGTGTTCACATGATATAACTTGGGGGAGAACATGTGTTAAAACTTTTGTATCAATCCTATTCCAAAAACCTTGTCTTTCTCACCAGTAAAACCATCTTCGCCAGTGGTGTAATACATAAAGAAAGTTGAATTGTCAGTTATTTTACTATCCCAACCCAAAGAAGTCTGTGACGTGTATTGCACTTTGCCGCTTACAAGTGTTTCCCACAGATCAGATTCAGAAATTTGCAACTTGATCGCATTGTCTCCAAGAGAATATTTGGCGCTGGCCATCATGCCATCAGCTGAAATGCCATTGTTGTCTGTATCCTGAAACATCAAACCCAACTGCAAATCATCAATCTTATATTGAGCAACAAAGCGACTGGTCTCAATGCCAATACCTTCAACATCTGAATCAGAAGACATGCCGACAAACAGGTCGCCAGATTTGTATTCAACAGAAACTGAAGTGCCGTCCGCAATACCATCACTCACGCCAGTTTGTTCGCCAGGAATTAATGCAGTTTTGATTTTGATATTACCTAAAGATGGTGTTGTGTACTGAACAATGTTATCTGCTCTGACTTCACCATTAAAAGTGGTTTTTAGATCGCCAGACAAATCGTTAAAAAGGTCTATTTTATTTTGCAACTTTTTGGTTGGCGTATCGTGTCGACCTGCGAAAACTTCTCCAAACTTTCCTCTAACGCCAACAATCTGATTTCTGGCCTTGATGTGATCAGCAGAGCTAGCGGAATTATCAGCTACGTCTACTTCCCACTCAACTTGATAAAATGTTTCAATGCCTTCCGATTTTGTGGAACCTTTGATGCCAAAGCGAGATGCGTTGCTGTTTAATTCCCACTGATTGTCACCATTCTCTTCATTGATTTTATCAAGTGATACAAATAATTTGCCATATAATTCTACTGGCTTGGTGGTGTCTTCTGCAAGAATTGTTGAAGAAGAAATCAGGCAAGCGATGGCTGCACCAGATAATAAAACAGATTTAGTTTTCATCGTTTTCTCCGATAAAGTGAATTAGAATTTCAAATCGAGCGGGATTGTAACTTTTAAATATGACAAAAATATGACTTTAACTATAGAAAATAAATATTTTGGGCAATTGTACTAGAAATGCCTGCTTAAAAGAAACTTCTACCAAAAAGTGTCTGTAGATATTTATTGGTTATAAAACATTTAAAATTTTAAAAACTGATTGATTTTTGTTCAAATTGCATTAGAATGTGATCTGTCTCACATTTAGATTTTGATTATTTCGGTGTTTGGCACTTAAATAAAAGGGATATGTAGTTAGATTTAGATTTACTTATGGAGTAGAGCATGGATAAAAACGTATCTGATGAAGTGTTTTTTACCATTGTTGAGGGTGAAAAGGTATACATCGGTGAAGAAAGACGAGAGGATCGTCGCAGAACCTATCGAAAAGATAGAGTTGAAACATTATTAAAGAATTTCGGACTCGACAGAAGATTGAGAAACGAAAGAAGGCAACAACATTCTTCCTGGTTATTGACTTCCAAAAGAGTTATTAACGAGTAAGCTGTTTTTCTTTTCGGGGGAAGAGCATTTATCAAAACTGGCCAATGCCAGTTTTTTTGTTTTTGGGATTTTTTCTTCGATAGACATTTCTACGCCATTGTTTAAAATACTTTTCCTGTAATTATTTTCTTTAAAACAATCCAATATGCCGCGTTCGATTCAGCAAGTGTTTTCTCTGATTAATTCTGCGCCCGTTGAAAAGCTAGCTGGTTTTGAAAATCAATCAGTTGAATTGCATATCAAAAGGGACGATTTAATCCATCCGGTCATTTCAGGTAACAAGTGGCATAAGCTAAAATATCTGTTGCTGCATCTGCAATCTCAAGGTTATCGTAAAATCGCCACAATGGGTGGACATTATTCAAACTTCCTTCATGTGCTCGCTTTTGTCGCCAACCAACTGAATTGGCAAGCCACTTTTTATATCAGAGGGCATCAGGAACAACCTTTAACGCCAACTCTGCAAGATATTATCGAGTGGGGGGCAAAGCTGGTTTATACCAGTCGAGAAGATTTTCGCGGATTAAGAGAAGCGCCACCTGACTTGCCAGAAGATACCTACTGGATCTCGGAAGGAGGAATGGATGAATATGCAATAAAGGGATTTGTTGATTCGGTTGCAGATTTAGATGAGGTTTATGACTATTGGGTTATTGCTTCGGCAACCGGAACCAGTTTGGCAGGATATCAAATGGCGGTGAATCAGAATCAACTCAAAACAAAAGTCATTGGTATTCCTGTGTTAAACAATGCTGATGCGATCAGGCAAAATGTTAAACATCTTATTGGTGAAGACCAACAGCCAGAATTGATTGAAGGTTACGAGTTTGGAGGTTTTGCCAAAAGTGATGTTGCATTACTTGAATTTATCAATCAGTTTGAGCAACAACATTCCATTCCACTGGAACCGGTTTATACAGGCAAATCATTTTATGCGGTTAATGATTTGATCAACAAAGGTTATTTCCCCAGCGGCAGTAAAATTCTCTTAATTCATTGTGGTGGGTTGCAGGGGAGGAGGAGATAGGTGGCGAGTTGCGAGTTGCGAGTTGCGAGTTGCGAGTTGCGGGTTACGAGTGGAGATGTGTCATTGCGAGGAGCCTGCGACGTGGCAATCTCCCAAGGGCAATTGTATACTTGATAGAAATTAAATAAACGCCATGTATTTATTGGTTTAGAATTTTCAAAGTTGAGTCGCATTTTTCTTTTAGAGACTTGTCGCTTTCTTTAGATAACTCTTTATTTAGGTTATCAATTTTAGGTTGATATTTTTGCATCAAAGCCTCTATGTCAGTATTTTTTCCTAACTCTTTCAAAACAAGTTCCATCCCTTCCATTATATGAACAATATTGTTATTAGCCCAAGTAGAGTATGAACTTTTATATTCACTGCCAAACTTTTCACTACATTTGTTGATTATTGGTTCAAGCAGAATACTGAATTCGAAAAGCTGTTTTTTATTTTCTGACACAGAGTTTGACAAAGCCATTTGGCTTGAAAATAATGCAATTAAGATAATAAGTAACTTATTCATTTCCTTTCCTTTATTTTGTTTAAATAATTG
>JAOUOC010000264.1 GCA_029880585.1 Gammaproteobacteria bacterium | reverse complement strand
ACTTGCAAGAGGAGAAGTATTGGCGCAATTGGTGCAACAGGACATGAGAACAGAGAAAAATGAAATCAATCTGGTTAATGTAAATTCGCGCTATTTACGTATTAAGTTATTAGATGAAACACCAGCCTTTGCGATTGTATCTGCAAAACAGGTATATTCAATAAGAGAATCGACCTCTGAACTGGCTTATAAATCTGAATCAATTAGTTATGATGAAAGACAACAAGGTTTTATGCTGGATCTTTCACCAGCTGTTTATTATCAGTTTTTTGCCTTTGAGCTTGATGATTCAAATTCTATTATGTCAGGAGAAATTTATGTCAGAAATAATAACAAGCTTCCCTGGCGCAGAACTAATACATTCAACCTTTTCCGTATTGAAGACAATGCAAAGGAAATTATAAAAAATAAGGTCTATCTCAATAGCTATATGCATGGCCAATTAAAAATAATAATAAATTATCCTCAAAACATGAATGATACAGAGCTACAGCTTCAAGTAGCATGGAAACCACAATATTTAACTTTTATTGCCAATGGCAATGCTCCCTACAAAATTGTTGTGGGTGATCAAGATACGATTGATCATGATACGAATAATCAAGAAGCACAATCTCAGGCAAATAATAGCAATATAGTTTCAGCTATTATGAGTCAGGTAGAAGGGGATATCCCTCTGGCCAAATTAGGCGAAGCGAAACTGCTCACATCAAAATCAGAAGAGAAGCCTGTTGAAATTGACTGGTCTAAAATTCTTCTGTGGTTTGTGCTTGTTTCAGGCGCTCTGCTGATGGCAATTATGGCCAAAAAACTGATGAAACAACTCTAATTAAATACAATCAACAAACAGGTTAAATGTGAACCGAAGAAAATTTATAAAAAATAGTCTCTTAGCCACAAGTGGTCTTTCTCTGGCGGGCTTGACTACATGGCATCATTTTTTTGATGGGGAAGTTTTTAATCCCTGTTCACTTGATGCAATTCCTGATGAAATATTAAATCATGAATTAATGGCAAAAGTGATAGATGGGATCGACTTTAATTCACTGTGGGATTGCCATTTTCATTTGATAGGAAATGGGCTAAAGCCATCAATTGACAACTTGTCCAGTGGTGGTTGGTTAAGTCCTAAAATGACCAGCTGGTCATCTCCAATGCAAAAATTGCAATACGAATTTTATCTTAATGCCGGATGTATTAATAATTCTGAATTTGCTGACAAGGAATATATGCAAGCTGTCATTAAAATGGCAGAGCACTTACCGAAAGGTATTCGTTTTATGTTGCTGGCATTTGATTATCAACATGATGAAGATGGTAAAGCCAATCAGCCAGATTCAACATTCTATATGCCGAATGAATATGCAGCCAGAATGGCGAAATTAAATCCGCTATTTGAGTGGATTGCTTCAATTCACCCCTATAGAGAAGATGCCGTTGAGCATCTGCAGTGGTGTGTTGAAAATGGTGCAAGGGCTGTAAAATGGCTGCCTCCAGCAATGAACATCGATCCTGCTTCTGAAAAGTGCAACGCATTTTATGATGCTTTGGTAAAACATCAAATCCCGTTGTTAACTCATGCTGGTGATGAAAAAGCGGTACATAGTGAAGAATTGCAAAAGCTGGCTAATCCCTTGTTGCTAAGAAAGCCTTTGGAAATGGGTGTAAATGTGATTGTCGCCCATTGTGCCAGTTTGGGTGAGGCTGAGGATATAGAATCCAATAGTCAAAAGAAAATCAGTAATTTCAATCTGTTTGCCCGTCTAATGGAAGATAGTAATTATAAACAGAATTTATTGGGTGATATTTCTGCGATTAATTTATTTAATCGCAATATAGATGAAGTTAAACAGATCATTAGCAACCAACATTGGCATGAGAGACTGTTATACGCTTCAGACTTTCCGCTGCCTGGTGTTATGCCCATAGTTTCTTCAACCAATCTGGCATCACATCATCTGTTGTCAAAAGAAACGGTGGAGTTCCTTTCAAAGCTGCGTTTACACAATAGCTGGCTATTTGATTTTGCGCAAAAGCGTCTACTCGAAGTTGATGGAATATCATTTTCTAATAAGGTATTCTCCACCAGACATCACTTTACTCAATCTATATAAAAAGCTTACATTATGTCTAAACAAAAGACTTTAAAGATCTTTTTACCTGATTTAACGATTCAACAACTAACAGAATTAAAACTGTTGGACGTTGATTCAAACAAATTAGCTATCGAAAAAATGCCTGATGATTGGCAAAGTCTGTTTTGCGATGTCATTGGTTATCCGCAAAATGATCTGCCATGGACATATTTAAAGGCTGAGCAGCTTGAACTCCCCAAGTCAATGAAGACTGCAGTTTGTTGCGATCCTGTAATGATGCAAATGACCCATCAAGGCGCTTATATGTTGGGGCAAGCGCCGCTTGATTTAACCACTGAGCAGGCATTGATAATGCTAAGCCAAATTAATGACAGACTGATGGAAGATGGAGAGGCGCTATATCAAATAGATAAGCTTTCATGGCTCTATGTTACCGAGAAAACACTTGAACTTGAAAGTGCTCCAATTCAAAAACTGGTTGGCAAGGATATGTTTAATTTTGCATATGGTGGCAAAGACAAAAGCTATTGGGACAGGTTAGGTATGGAAATTCAAATGTTGATAAAAGAGTTATCCGACTACCAGAAGCTTATTGATTTGCCTGAAGAAAGCTTGATGAATGTTCATTTTTCTGATTGCCAGACTTTACCTTTTAACACCACATCAAATCTCAAAAAATCCAATTGGGAACTTTATTCCGAGAATTCAATGATAGAATCATTCGGTCAGATTCAAAATCTGAAAGTGAGCAGGGTAGATGAATTAAGTCAAAGTTTGTCCAGCGATAAAAATCAGTTAATTATTTTATTTTCAGATGATTCGCCTTATTATCAAACTGCAATTAATCATTGGTTGGATTTTTGTAAAAACAGAAAGCATCAAGCTGAAATCATTTGTTATGATGGCATTGTAAAATCAAAATCTGAACAGTCGTTGCTAAAACGTATGTTTGGTATAAAGTAAAAATTTCGGAATCTTCTTGTGATCATAAAAAAAGTTAAAAGACGTAAAAGTAATAATTTTACAAGTTTTAGTCATTCGTTAAGTGAAAAAATCCAGCAGATACTTCATGCTAGAGGAGTTAAAAGTGATAGTGATCTGAATTATCAATTAAAGCACCTTTTACCTTTCACCAATTTAAAAAATATAAATCAGGCTGCTGCATGTCTTTTTGATGCGATAAAGGATGACAAGCAAATATTGATTGTTGGCGATTTTGATGCCGATGGTGCCACCAGTTCTGCTGTGATGATTAAATCTTTAAAATCCTTTGGAGCTAAGCATGTTGGGTTTCTTGTGCCTGACAGATTCAAGTTTGGTTATGGGCTTTCAGTAAAGCTGGTAGAGCATGCAGCAACTTTAAACCCTGATTTGATAGTAACGGTTGATAATGGTATTGCCAATATTGAAGGAGTGGATAAGGCGAATC
The DNA here is from genome assembly GCA_029880585.1 of Gammaproteobacteria bacterium. Lineage (GTDB taxonomy): Bacteria > Pseudomonadota > Gammaproteobacteria > Enterobacterales > Kangiellaceae > Aliikangiella. The sequence continues at coordinate 84 of JAOUOC010000264.1, read as the reverse complement.
ACCTAGGCATTCCCGTCATCATAACTGACCATCATCTTGCCGCCGATACATTGCCAGAAGCTTTAGCCATTGTTAATCCCAATC
>JAOUOC010000263.1 GCA_029880585.1 Gammaproteobacteria bacterium | reverse complement strand
AAAATTCCATACCTTAGTTTTATTAACACTTCTTGTCTCTTTTCACCTTCCAACTTATTTTTTTCATTAGAAGGATAGACTTCCAAGACTTTCCAATTTCTTTCAAGCTGCTCTGGTGTTACATCAAATCGGCTTCGAAAATCTCCCACAACGGAAGATTTTATTGTTTCAACTATTCCATCTGAATTAACTACATAACTGTTACCAATATCTGGTAGTGTGGTCATATAATCAAATATATGGCCGCCAGTATAATAGCCAGGTGGATTCCTTTGAGGATCATGCTCATATATATATAAAATTTCCGGTTTTTCGTATGGCGTTTCAGGAAAAAACATTTCGGCATTTTGACAAGCCTGATCATACATTGCCTTGTCATAAAGATAGTAATAGTAAGGTGCGAAACTTATAGTGAAAAAAACTATCACACCCACGATTAAACGATATTTTTTAGATATTTTGCTGATCCATACTGCCAGAATCAAACAGATAATCCAAAATATGGCATAAGCCGCTATTACTAATAACCCAACCATGTTTTCTCCTTGTTTTGGGTTCTAATTATTCTCTACCACTTCAAATAAACGTATCTTTAATTAACTTTTTTAATAAGGGTGGCAAACGCTCACTCGGCAGAGAACCTGCCATACATTTCCCCACATTAATCAGATCAAGGTATTGCCATATATGTTTCCTAGCATATGGATCGTAAATTTCGGTTATATTTGAAACCACTGACATATCAGACACTTTCAAAATCTCTGTCTTATAAAATGACAAACCATCTTGAGACCATGATTCATACACAATTGCATAAGAAATTTGAATGTCGGAAGCTGGCTTATCTAATATTTTGTTCTTTTCGATATCATAGAAAATCAGATCTTTTGAAGTTTTTAACATACTAATATCGTTTTTATGAGTTAATCTCATATGTTCTGAAGTAGCAAGATATTTTGTTGCTGTATTCACAAAATGATATCTAGCAGTATCCGTATAACTAAATATCACCTCTGGATAACTAACTTTTTCAACGGGTTTAATATATTCCGTGTTAAGGCAATGATATTCCAACAAATGCCTTTGATAGATATAGAGATAATAAGGTGTTAAAGCAAAAAAAATGAAGAGCAATCCCCTACCAATATTATTTTTTACAAAATGAGCTATGGTAAGAAAAAGCAATGCATAAACAATAAAATAGAAGGTTAAAACCATTAATCCAATCATGTTTTCTCCTTGTGTTCTTTTTATTTATTTTTTGCCAGTTAAGAAGGCAATCCCTTACAACACTAAAAACAGTCTATCACATCATTTTATATACCGATAATGCCCGGTAATTTTGGCACCAAACAGAAAATCATCTTCCTTTGGACCAAATCCAATATTATGAATAATTAAATGACGCTTTCCATCAGAGCTTTTTTTATCGGAAACAATACCAATGTGCGGCAAGTTCCCTCTGAGCATCCAGGTCACCATATCGCCTGGCTGATAGTCATCGGGGTTTTGTGAGATGGGTAGCAACTCACCAAAACGTTTGAAAAATACCCGCAAGTTAGGCACGCGACGATGGTCTATATTGGTGTCTGGTCGAGTTAATCCCCAGTTTTTGGGATACAGCTTAAAATTGGCCTTCATGTCCTCATGAACCAACTGCTGTAAATCAATTCCTAACTTGCGATAACTGCGAATAATGACATCGGTACACACCCCAATATTATCTGGCACATCGCCATTGGGATAGGTGATTTTCCGATAATCACCTTGATATGTGACCTGATGCTGTGTGCGTTCCTGACCAGCTTTAACCAGCTTTGTTTGCCAGGATTCTTCCAAGCTGGCCGCGTGCGACTGAAGGGTAATAATGACTAACGTATGAAGCAAAACTATGCTTATTTTTTTCATCTTTTTCGCCTTATTATTTTGCAAAAACTAACAACTCAGACAGCATACCCGTCCAAAAGTTTGAACACCGTAAACCAATCATCAAATATTCAATGAATACAGACCATTAGACTGAAGAATATTGCAAAAATATTTTCGCAAAAACTGGAATTATTGCGATTTTTTGCCTATTTATTAACTACACGGAATTTAATGAAGGTATTCACATGAAACAAACCAGTGATGCAGCTGACACGTTTATCTCTGTCGCACACGTTGCTTCAGAATTATTTAAAGCACAATCCATAGCAGAAGAGTTGTCAATCACGTCTAAAAATGCCAGAGCTTTGGCAGTGAGAGCGGGCTCTACCGCTGCAGGATTTAATGAAATAACACGCTTCATTGAAGGTCTGTCAAAGCTGACTATTGATGCGGCAAGAAGTGTAAATACAATTGCTATTGCACAAACCAAAATCGCAGCTGATTTGTTTCGGTCTCAAGGTTTCGTTTCTCGCTTGAACAAGGTGGACTACACCGAGGAAGATCAGGACAAAAATGAGCTAAAGCCCATTTATTCAGTTGTCAATAACACGCGTGAAACCCTGCAGAGAAAGATACGTACCAGTTTGCGTGAATTGGTGGACAGACTGGATGAAACCAAAATGGAGCTTCGCGCAACGCAGGTTGTTTCTGTCGTATCAAAAGTAGAGGCATCCAGAGCTCATGAAGATTTTCAAAAATCACTCAACTCGGTTGCCAATAAAGTTTCCAGTGCCGGAGAAAGAATTAACTCTCATTTGGAGCAAGCCAGAAGACATTTGGCACATTTAAGAAATTAATAGGTTGTCGATATTATTGCGTTTAAGAAATTAAATTGCTCATTGAACAAATTAAGTAAACATTAAAGGAATTAAAATGAAAGCCATTTCATTGTTTCAAAAAGGTAGCCATCAGTGGCTTTGTTTTGGACGCGACCCCGACAAGGACGAGCGAATTATAGACACCAATCAATACATGATCATGAGTCAGGAGCAGAGTATTATTCTTGATCCTGGTGGTATAGAACTGTTCTCCCAAATGCTGACCTCAGTACTTCGTTACACCACGCTGGACAATATCAAGGCGCTTTTCGCCTCTCATCAGGATCCGGATATTATTTCTTCATTGGGACTTTGGGACCAATGTCTCAAGCATTCCCGTTTGTATTCTCCGTGGATATGGGAATCTTTTATTCGCCATTTTGGAATGAATAATATTACTTTTGATGCCATTCCAGATGAAGGAAAAGAGATACAGCTGGGCGATATCAGTCTGCAATTTATTCCCGCTCATTACTTGCATTCATCGGGTAATTTCAGCGTTTATGACAAAGAAGCGAAGATTTTAATGAGTGGTGACATTGGCGCTGCAATGGATGAAATTACTGCCCCATTCTTTGTTGAAGACTTTGAAGCACACATTCCTAAAATGGAATACTTCCACAGACGTTGGATGCCTTCAAATAAAGCCAAAGAGCAATGGATCAATCGGGTTAGAAAACTGGATATCGACATTATTGCCCCTCAACATGGCGCTATTTTTAAAGGAGAAATGGTTGGTCAGTTTCTGGATTGGTTTGAGCGTCTGGAAGTGGGTATTGCTAATAATAAATAATTGCGAGTTGCGAGTTGCGAGTTGCGAGTTGCGAGTAAAATACAATAGCTGTTACTGAATAATAACTGGATAGTTTGTAT
>JAOUOC010000262.1 GCA_029880585.1 Gammaproteobacteria bacterium | reverse complement strand
CTATTCTAACCCAGAAGGTTTTATATCGCTAGCATTACCACAAGTATAAGGCTGTTAAAGTGTCAAAAAGTTCCATAGAAGATAAAAGTTCTGCTGAAGATTTTCAATCTTTTGAGGTTGATGTCGATTATGCAGGTGAAAGGTTAGATAAAGTACTGTCAGCATATTTCCCTGATATTTCACGTTCCCGATTACAGTCATGGATTAAAAATGATCAGGTTACTGTGAATGATGAGGTGGTCAGCAAGCCCAAACACAAAATAGTAGGCTCAGAGTTGATTTCTGTTGAAATGACACTGGTAGATCAGGATGATTGGGTGGCAACAGAGATGGATTTACCTATTCATTATCAAGATGACCAATTAATTGTTATTAATAAGCCAGTTGGGTTGGTCGTTCATCCTGCGCCGGGACATTATGATGATACTCTTGTGAATGGATTGTTATTTCATTTTCCGCAATTAAGAAAATTGCAAAGAGCCGGTATCGTTCATCGACTTGACAGAGATACCAGTGGACTTTTGGTGGTGGCCAAAACTATTCAGGCTCACGCACATTTGGTCGAGCAATTGCAAAACAGAGCTTTTGAAAGAGAATATGTAGCTGTGGTCCATGGGCAACTGGTTGCTGGTGATACTATTGATTTGCCTATCGGCAGACACCCAGTAAACAGAAAGAAAATGGCTGTTGTTTCCAACGGAAGAGAGGCGATCACCCATTATCGAATCGCGCAAAAATTTGATGATTTCACTTGCGTCAATGTCAAGCTTGAAACGGGGCGTACCCATCAGATAAGAGTTCATTTTTCTCACCTTAAACATCCTTTGGTTGGTGATCAGGTTTATGGGTTACATAATTTAAAACCAAAAGGCGCCAGTGAGAATTTATCAAATCTTTTGGCTAATTTTAATCGACAGGCGCTTCATGCCAAAGCATTGGGATTAATTCATCCTGAAACCAAAGAAAGAATGAAATGGGAATCAGATTTACCTGAAGATATTACTCAATTAATCGAGGCGATCGAATTAAATGAACAACAAGATTAATAAAGTCTCGATAAAAAATAATAAAAGTTATATCTTGCCTCAATGGGATACACCTGAACATATCAAGGCTTGTGTGACTACCAGAATTGGAGGTTTTAGTCAGAACTCTTGCAAGTTTTTTAACCTGGCTAATCATGTTGGAGATAATCCTGAGGATGTTTTTCAGAACCGCAGTTTGCTCGCATCTGATCTTGAGCTAATAAATGAACCTATGTGGCTTGAACAGGTTCATGGCAATCTTTGCTTGCCCTGGCAGCAAAGTGAAGATCCACTGACAGCAGATGCTTCGTTTACTACCACGTCAAATCAACCTTGTGTGGTGATGACAGCAGATTGCTTACCCGTATTATTCACCAATAAACAGGGGAACTGGATAGCTGCTTGTCATGCCGGTTGGCGAGGTCTTGAAAAAGGTGTCATCGAAAATACAATCGCTAATTACAAAGGAAAGACTTCAGATTTATTAGCATGGATTGGGCCGGCCATTTCGCAGAAGCACTTTGAAGTGGGAGAGGAAGTACGTGAGCAATTTTGCTCTCATCATTCGTCCTATCAAACCTTCTTTCAACCTAATGAGCATGGCCGTTTCCAATTTGATTTTATCGGCCTTGCTCGTTTTATAATGACTAATTTGGGGATCTGTGTTTATGGCGGAAATTATTGTAGTTATACTAATGACAAGCTATTTTATTCCTATCGTAGAGATGGCGAAACAGGCAGAATGGCGAGTTTGATTTGGATTGAAGACAATTTGTAGTTACGAGTTTAGAGTTACGAGTTTAGAGTTACGAGTTTAGAGAATAGAGATATAGGGCGGGACAGCGAAGCGTTTCCAGTCATTGAAAGAAGGATGATATGGATTCCTGCTTTCGCAGGAATGACGGTTTAAATTATGATTTTTGGAAACCGGAACTTAGAACCTGGAACCTGAAAAAATTAAAGGGTATTAAATGACGTTTTTAATTATTTTTACTACAGCCATAGTATTTTTGATATGGATTGGCAAAAAGAACAATCAGGCTGATTGGGGGCATGGTGCAACGAATGTCCTAGATGGATTACTCCGAGTTTATTGTAAAAGATTTCATCGTCAGGGTGACGTACAGATTGAAATCCCTGATGGAAAAATACTGTTAGCACCTAATCATATCTCAGGTATTGACCCTTTTCTGATCATAACTGCTACCAGACGTCCCATTCGTTTTATGGTTGCCAAGGAAGAATATGAAAAGCCACTTCTCAACTGGATGTTTAGAGCTGCTGGCTGTATTCCTGTAGACAGAACAGGGCGAGTTGAAGGCGCGTTTCGTAGTGCGTTACGAGCACTGGAAGCCGGCGAATTGGTCGCTATTTTTCCTCAAGGTGGAATTCATCGTGATGATGAACCTCGTCATCGCATCAAGCCTGGGATTATTCGACTTAGTAAATTAAGTGGATGTGCTATATTACCTATCAAAATCAAGGGTGTAGGTGCGCCGGGGACAGTAGCACAATCAGTAGTAAAACGCAGTCATATAGAGTTCGACGTGCATCCGGTTGTTTCGCCTGAACTGGTTCAAACTGAAGAATTTCGTCATGGACTTGCTGACTGGTTTCTTGACAAGCAAGATTCGATATTCAAACAAATCAAATGATCCTTATCATAATTAAAATACTGGATGCCTAATAAATTACTATAATTTTGTTAATAGTTAATAGTTAATAGTTAATAGACATTAGTTTATAGTTTGCAGTTTATAGTTAATAGACATTAGTTTATAGTTTGCAGTTTATAGTTATTAGAAAATAATAGTTAGCAACTAGCAACTAGCAACTAGCAACTAGCAACTAGCAACTAGCAACTAGCAACTAGCAACTAGCAACTAGCAACTAGCAACTAGCAACTAGCAACTAGCAACTGCTTTACTCTTGAATTCTTATTCATAACACCCCATCAATAAGGCATTGATAAATTATATTTTTTATGAGGTAAACCATGAGAATGGATAAATTGACCAGCAAGTTTCAGCTAGCAATTGCCGATGCGCAATCATTAGCAATTGGTCGAGACCATCAGTTTATTGAGCCTGTTCATTTGATGACTGCGTTAATGAATCAGGAGGGCGCCAGCACACGGCATTTATTAAGTCAAACTGGTATCAATCTTCATAGTTTGAGAAATCAGTTGGCTGAGGCTTTGGACCATTTACCACAGGTAGAAGGTGTTCCCGGAGAAGTTCATATTTCCAATGATTTGGGCAGACTTTTAAATCACTGTGACAAACTGGCTCAACAAAGAAAAGATCAATATATTTCCAGCGAGCTTTTCGTTTTAGCAGCCATTGATGATAAGGGTGAATTGGGACGTATTTTAAAAGAGCTGGGGTTAGAAAAGCAGTCTCTTGAAAATGCTATTGAGCAAGTCAGAGGTGGCCAATCTATTGATGATCCCAATGCGGAAGAACAAAGACAGGCGCTGGAAAAATTTACTGTTGATCTGACAGAAAGAGCCGAGCAGGGAAAACTGGATCCTGTTATTGGTCGTGATGATGAAATTCGCAGAACTATTCAGGTATTGCAACGTCGTTCCAAAAATAATC